>CAVLCX010000310.1:0-2004 GCA_963661525.1 bacterium | reverse complement strand
AACCTGTGACCCTCTGCTTGTAAGGCAGATGCTCTCCCAGCTGAGCTATGCTCCCGTCAGCGATATTGATTATATAACAAGTCGGGCAGAATGTCAAGAGTTAATTTCAGAAAAAAGTTCTTTTATTCTGTCAATCTCATTATTTAAGTATAAATAGCCGAATAACGCTTCTACTCCGGTGGCACAGTGGTACTCACCGTCAGTCGCACTTTTCGGGGAATGGCCCACTTTTGCATTGCGCCCACGCTTGAAAACTGCAAGTTCATCTTCGGTTAAGCTATCTTTAATTTTTTCAAAAGCAACTGTTTGCGCTTTTGCCGAAACATACTTTACACTTTCCCTGTGCAAATCATTTACAGGGCGGTTAGCATCAAGTACAAGTGTTTCACGCACAAGTATTTCATAAATGCAATCGCCTATAAATGCCAAATTAAGCGGGCTTAATTGCTTTGCATTAACATCTTTGTCTACAAATCTCATATTTATTAAGGCACATATTCAAACTCTATGTCATAGAGTGAAACAATGTCACCCTCCTCAATTCCTTTTTCTCTGAGCGCATTAAAAATTCCGCTCTTTTCTAATACTCGTTGCATATATTGCAGTGCTTCGTAATCTTCAATATCAATTCCTTTGAGAACTTTTGGAAACCAACTTGCTTCTACGAGGAAATAATGTTCATCAACTTGGGTGATTTTAAAGCCCTTATCATCTTTAACCAATGCTTCAAGCGGAATTTCTTCAACTTCATATTCTTTAATAGGAGGTAAGGTCTGCAATTTGTTCCAAACCGCATTCATAAGCTCCTTTGTACCTTCCATAATCGGTGCGCAGATAGAATAATAGTCATATCCCTTATCTTCAACATATTTTTTAAATCTTTCGATTTGTTCAGGCTCAGCCATATCAATTTTATTTCCGGCAACTATTTGCGGCTGCTTTGCAAGTTCCGGGTTGAACTTTACAAGTTCCTCATTGATTTTTTCAAAATCTTCAATAGGGTCTCTGCCTTCACTGCCGCTTACATCAACAATGTGTACAAGAAGCCTGCAACGCTCAACATGGCGCAAAAATTCATGCCCGAGTCCGATACCTTCGCTTGCACCTTCAATAAGTCCGGGAATATCTGCTATAACAAATGAGTTGCCCTCACCCATTGATACAACACCCAAATTCGGTACAAGTGTTGTGAAGTGATAATCGCCGATTTTAGGCTTTGCCTGGCTTACTACTGATATAAGGCTTGATTTACCGACTGACGGATAACCTAAAAGTCCCACATCGGCAAGAAGCTTAAGTTCAAGCGAAACCTCCCATTCTTCACCGGGTACACCCGGTTTTGCAAATCGCGGTACTTGGCGTGTAGGAGTTGCAAAATGAATGTTTCCCCATCCGCCTTTTCCGCCTTTTGCAGCTACAAATCTGTCAGTCTTGCTCATATCAGCCATAACTGCGCCTGAATTTGCTTCACGAATGATAGTACCCCTCGGCACTTTGATTTCAAGGTCGGGTGCTTTTTTACCGTATTGGCGTGAACCGCGTCCGTTTTCACCGTTTTTGGCTACATATTTTCTTTTATATCTGAAATCGGCAAGGGTTGCAAGGTTGTCATCAACTACAAATACAACATCTCCGCCTTTTCCGCCGTCACCGCCATCAGGTCCGCCGGCAGCCACATATTTTTCCCTGTGAAATGCTACGGCACCTGCACCGCCGTCACCGGCTTTTATCTTAATTTTAGCAATATCTACAAACATATATAACATCCTTTGCTTTTACTAATATGAATTCTAACAAATTTTAATTGAAATTGCAACCAAAAGGCATAAATATAATTCATCTGTGACCCAATTATAAATAGTTCGTTAAATAAATAACAATAACACTTGCATAAATACACTTGTTTTTGTATAAAGTGTAAAAAATACAATTTTATCTTGATTTATGGGGACAAACAGTATAAAATAAATAGTGCATAAAAGCAATAAAACTTTAAATTATATT
>CAVLCX010000309.1:0-2007 GCA_963661525.1 bacterium | reverse complement strand
TTTTAGATTTTGGGGTTTTAAAATGGGTAAAAGAATAGCACTTTGGGATAATCTGAAATTATTTTTGATTTTTTTGGTTGTGCTTGGCCATTTGACCTTGCAATATTTTTATTCAAGCCAAATGTTTTGTACTATGACTATGGTGATTTATACTTTTCATATGCCTGCATTTGTGTTTGTAAGCGGCCTTTTTTCAAAAAAAGCCATTAACGGCGAAACGCCGCCTGTTAAGCGTTCGTTTTCTTTTATAATGGCTTATTTATTTGTAAGAGTATTAAATTATTTATCAAATATTATTTTTGGCGTTCATTCTTATTTTAGTATTTTTTCATCTAAAGATATACCGTGGTATATGATGGCTATGGCTTTATGGTTTATGATAACTTGGGCAGTCAGAAAAATTGATGCCAAGTATGTGATTATTACAAGCATAGTTATGGGCTGTTTTATAGGGTATATGAGCGGGGATACAGACTTTTTATGTATTATGCGTTTAGTAACCTTTTTCCCGTTTTTCTACATAGGTTATTTGCTTGATTTGGATGTTGTAAACAAAATAACTTCAACTAAAAAAGCTAAAATGTTTTCCACTGTTTTCTTTATTGCTTTTGTTTTTATAGTGACAGTAACTATTGATAAAACAAAAGAGCTTTTCCCGCTTTTAAGCGGCAGAAGAAGATTTTTTGCACTTGAAGATAATATTGAAGATTACGGTTGTCTTCTTCGCCTGGCATATTATGTAATAGTATCATTACTTATTTTTTCTATTATATCTCTTTGCCCGAGAAAAGAATTTAAGTTTACTGCGGCAGGTAAAAAAACGCTTCAAATTTATGTTTATCACCGTCCGTTTTTATATATAATGAAAAACGCAGGTCTTTTTTATCTTGTTAAGCAAGTAGGCGCAGGCTGGGAATGGATTGCCATTGCAATTGTAATGCTTTTAACCGCATTATTATGTTTTGATTTTTGGCAAAAGCCGCTTGATTTTATTATGAACCCAAAATTGAAAGGAGAAAAATATGCAACTGCCAAATGACCCGGTAATGCTCATGAGCGTGATAAATCTTAAACTTCGTGATTTTTATTCAAATCTGGATGCTTTGTGCGAGGATATGGATATTGATAAAGAAGAATTGTGTAAAAAGCTTGCTTTTGCAGGGTTTGAATATGACGAAAAACAAAATATGTTCTTTTAATGAATTCAGCCATAATTTTATTGTGGCTGAATTTTTTTGCAAAAAAGTGTTGACATTTTGAAAAATATGTGTATAATGTGAATTGTAATCAATACAAAATAGCAATGATTACAATTTGCTTGAAAGGAAGTGAGTATTTGCAAACTAAAGAAATTACAGAGCTTTTTAAACAAAAGGGTATTAAAGCTACTGCACAAAGAATTGCGGTTTATAAATATCTTTATGAAAACAGAATTCATCCTGATGTTGATACTGTTTATAAAAATTTGGTTGAGGATAATCCGTCTTTTTCAAAAACTACTGTTTACAATTGTTTGCAGACACTTGCTGATTGCGGGCTTATAATTCCGGTTATGATTGAAAGCGAAAAAATCAGATATGATGCAAACCCGAATTTTCATTCGCATTTTAAATGCAGATGTTGCGGCGGAATATTTGATTTTACCTGCAAAGTAAATGATATTGAGGGATTAGACGGCTTTGATGTAGAGCATAGGGATGTATATTTCAGCGGAATATGCAAAAATTGTAAAAAGTAAAAATTAAAAAATTTAAAATTAAAGGAGTAATTTATTATGGCAAAGAAGTATTATTGTCCGGTATGCGGATACGAAAGTGACGAACCTATTGATGTTTGCCCGGTTTGCGGTGCAAAAATGGCAGTAAGAGAAGAGGGTGAAACCTCATGGGCTGCTGAACATAAGGTAGGTATTATTGACGGTGTAAGCGAAGAAATCGTACAAGGTCTTCGTGAAAACTTCCAGGGTGAATGCACAGAAGTAGGTATGTATCTTGCAATGGCAAGAGT
>CAVLCX010000308.1:0-2008 GCA_963661525.1 bacterium | reverse complement strand
GCCGTCAAGTTCCTTGTCAATATTCTTCTGAGCCTTGCCGATTTCTTCAACAACCTTACTCGACACATCGATGCCTTTGACATTTTGCAAAACATTCAACGCTTGCTCGAACGCTTCGTTTACATCGTCAAAGTTTTCATCAAGCGTTAATCTTGTGTTTCGAGAAAATCTTCCTGTATCACTTGAAACTCTTCCTGTATCTTCTTGAGTAGTTCCTCTTCCGTCGGCTTCAACTTTATTATTTCTGCCATTCGATACACTTCTTGGTCGGATATCAATCGCTTTAATATTTCCAACACCGTATCTTCTGAGTACAAACCCATAGCCGTTACTAACATCTTGGAGTATGCTTCTAATGACTTTCGTGTTCGCATATTGTTCTTCCTCTATTTCATTAATTATTTCAGCAACAGTTCTTGCATCAAACTGTTCAATGTCCTTGTGAAAACTATTATCCCCGATACCATAAATGGCTGTAATAGGTTTTTCGTCAAAACTATTATCATAAAAAACAACTTTATAATTATGTTCTCCGTTTTCTCCCTCAACCATATATGCACTATCTGAAATTTTTAATGCAGAATTATTGTTTGTTGCTACAAGGCTATTATACTTTTTCCACTCTGCCGGTGTCAATGCTTTGGTGAAGTTTGTATCTTTCGAGTACCGAATATCGGACTTGTCTGTAAATCTTTCACTCGGTGGAATGACTTTGCCGTCATTATCGTATGTAACCGTATCGGCTGACTTAACCATTTTGTTATCAAAAACAACTACAATATTATCTGCAACATCTGAACTTGTTTTTCCATTACCCCCATTGTCAATTATATTTTTGAATACAACGCCGTCATAACCTTGTTTATGTGCAAATTCAGCAACTTCTCTTGTTGTATACTCTCCAGCCACTTTTTCGCTTGGCTCGAGTGCCGTATATATTTCGTTCCAGTGTTTACCCTTTACATCAATAACGAAAGGATTATTAAATTTTGCGTATAGGGAGTAATTGCCTAAAGACACTTCTGAAAGTCTCATAAGTCTCTTTAGTGCATTGTCTTTTCTTAAAAACTCAGCTCGCAGAGCACCATCATTGTCTACAGCTACGATTATTCCGTTTTCTTTTTCAACTTCTTCAGCCACAAGTGGATACATATAATACTCAGCGACTAAATTTAATTTATATGAATTAATTTCATTAGCGAGATTTTTAACATCAGAGCTTTGGCTCATAAGCAGATTGTCAAGTTCCCAAAAAATAAAATGCCTTGTCTGTTCGTTAGATAAATCAGGTTGTTTGAATGCTTCATCTAAATTATAATAGCTTGCAAAATAATTTTGTTTTTCCTTATAAGAAGAGTAAACAGATTTTACTAATTTTTCAACTTTTCGGTTTATTTCATCAATCATTTGATTTACATTGTCTTTGGTATAATATTTATACTGCGTGGTTTCATTATTATACTTAGCCAACGCATCTGCGATTTCTTTTTTTGAAAATTTATTATAACTTGAAAGTTTACTTTCAGATATTTTTTTTACATCATATATTCCGCTGTATGTTTGAGCCGTATTGATATCATCAGTCAAGAATATAGAACGTTTGTCATCCATCTTGTTAAGGTCAAATTCCGTAAATCCAAACGTCTCTGTGCCGTGATACAATTTGAGCGGAGTTTTACCGTCAAGAGAATACGCACCCCATTCCATTGCAAGATTTTGAATTATCTTTTCTTTTTCCTGTTCTGTTCCGTTTTCATATTCAACATCAAGAGCAGTGTTTTTAGAAAATTGCTTATTGACATTTTGGAGCTTTTCAAGTAAAGTATAGATAGAAGATACATTGTCGCTGGGAGTGCCGTCATTGACGGTCCCAGTCTTGAACGGCAATGTGTCTTTTTTTGCTTCTACTGAAATTTCGTGCAAATAGTATTGATTTTTTTCTGCTTCTACATTAACAACCACTGCCATATAAAACGGTTCATTATTAATCGAGAATGGAGCGGAAAGC
>CAVLCX010000307.1:0-2010 GCA_963661525.1 bacterium | reverse complement strand
CGACTTGGCTCGCTTGAACCGGACCATTTAACCGACGAAGTTATCGACGGCCTTGCAAGTTGCGAAAAACTCTGCCCGCAATTTCATATTTCGCTTCAAAGCGGATGTAACAAAACACTTAAAAGTATGAATAGGCACTACACTGCCGAAGAATATAAAGCACTTTGCACCAAGCTTCGTGCATCATTTGATGACACCAGCTTAACCACCGATGTAATGGTTGGATTTAACGATGAAACAGAGGCAGATTTTAACGAAAGCCTTGATTTTGTTAAAGACATTGCATTTGAAAAAGTGCATGTATTCCCTTACAGTGAAAGAGTAGGAACTGCCGCTTCAAAGCGCGGTGATAATGTTTCTAAACAAGAAAAAGAACACCGTGCCGCCATTATGATAGAGAAAACGGAAAAAACCCGCCGTAATTACCTCAAAAATCTTGTAAACACAAGTAAAAAAGTTTTATTTGAAAACGAAATTGAACCGGGAATTTACCAAGGATATACTAAAAGCTATCTTCCCGTAAGAATGAAATATGACAGAAATATAGTCGGTGAAGAACTCGAAGTCAAAATTACGGATTACTGTGATGAATTTTGCATAGCAGAATAAACATTTGAAGTTTCTTCATTATCCTTTAATGAACTGTAAGAAAAGATATAGTAGCCGCTTACATTATCAATTTTTGAAAGATAAGTAATCTGCCGTGCTACTATATCTTTTTCTTTTTTAAATTCATTTTTGCCGCTCTCCCCTGCATATTCATCTTCGCTGTTTGATTTATACATAGGCAATGCAACATAAAGCTTGCAAGTTGCATTATCGCACCACATTTTAGTTGTTTGCATGAAAGGTTGATTTTCATTTTTAAAGCCAAAATATATTTGCGGGCAAATATAATCTATGTATCCTTCATTTCTTGACCATTTAATAACATCGGCATAAAGAGTTGAATAATCATAATCCATATCGGAAGCCGGGCTTATACCGAAAGTGATATTTTTATTATTAGATTTAATTGCACTGTAAACAGATTTAATCATATTGTTTACATTTTCGCGCCGCCAATCAAAAAGGTTCATTTCGCCGCCGCTGTTTTTATATGCCGAATATGCGTCTTTATCTATTTTTTTATCTTTAGTCGGGTAAAAATAATCATCAAAACATATTGAATCTACATTATAGTTTAAAATGATTTCTTTTACTCCGTTAACTATTAAATCTGTCACTTCACTGTAACAGGGGTTAAAATAAATACCGCTGTCAAGAACAATAAGCTTATCGGTACCCTGCCACTCTAACGCTATATTATTTTTTGCTAAGGAATTAAAATCATTTCTCTGGCAAACTCTGTACGGATTTATCCACGCTTCTATTGATAAATTATATTTATGTGCGATTTGAACCATTATTTGCAACGGGTCATAAATAAGCTTTGCACCTTGATAGCCAAAGCAATATTCACTTGTCGGAAAATATGATGAATTGTAAAAGGCGTCGGCGCAAGGTCTTACCTGTACTGTTACACGGTTAAAACCTTTATTTAAAAGTTCTTTAAAAGCTTTTGAAATTGATTTAGTAAATGATTTTTCATCACTGTTTTTTGTAAATTCAGATAATTCATAATAAGCAATAAAAACACTTTTAACATAAGTAGTTTGATTATCTGTATTTTCGTTTGTTTTGCTGTTATCAGCAGTAAAAGTACATCCTGCCAAGCAAAAAACAAGAAATATTGATAAAATAATTTTTTTATACACTTGAACACAACCTAATTTTATAGTAAAATAGTAACGGTGATTGAAATGGAATTTAGACTTGGCAACTCAAAATGGGTGCATCAAAGAGGAGAAACAGTTTCAATTGTTTGTCCCGAATGTAAGAATAAAGTTAATTTTGGAGTTTTTTCAAATTTTGAAAGGCGCCTTGCTGTTAAGCCGACACTTCTTGACTGCCAAACTGTATATTTTCTTGTATGCCCTGAATGTGCATCTGTTTTTACAGTTGAAGAAG
>CAVLCX010000306.1:0-2022 GCA_963661525.1 bacterium | reverse complement strand
GAAGTATATCAGGCTATTTTGGAAGATGTTGATGAAGAAAAGCTTGAAGAAATTGCTTCATTTTATGATTATCTTGAAATTCAGCCAAACGGTAATAATGCATTTATGCTTCGCACAAGCGACCAGGAATATGTAACTAATAAGCGCGGCGAAGAAAAGAAAAACCGTTATTGGCGAGTAAACAGTGAAGAAGATTTAATAAATATAAATAAAAAAATTATTGCACTCGGCGATAAACTCGGCAAGCCTGTTGTTGCTACGGGTGATGTGCATTTCCTCAGTGAACACGATGCAAAATTCCGTGCAATCATTATGGCATCAAAAGGTTTTGATGATGCAGATAATCAACCTCCGCTTTATTTCAAAACTACCCGTGAAATGCTTGATGATTTTGCTTGGGCAGGGGATAGAGCAAGGGAATTTGTAATTGATAACCCTAAAAAAATTGCCGACAGTATTATGGATAATATTCCGCCTATTCCACCGGGAACATTCCAGCCGCATATTGACGGGGCTAATGAAGAACTTACGGAAAAATGCTGGAATATGGCTAAAGACCTTTATGGCGACCCTGTTCCTAAATATGTTGCAGACAGGCTTCAGCGTGAACTTGATTCTATTATAGGTCACGGTTTCGGTGTGCTTTATGTTATTGCCAAGCGTTTGGTTGAAGAAAGTGAGCGCAACGGTTATCTGGTAGGTTCAAGAGGTTCGGTAGGTTCTTCACTTGCCGCACACTTCGGCGGTATTTCCGAAGTTAATCCGCTTGCACCTCATTACTATTGCAAAAAATGCAAGCACAGTGAATTTTTCCTTAACGGTGAATATGGCTCCGGCTTTGACCTCCCGCCTAAAAATTGCCCTAATTGCGGTACTCCTATGAAGCGTGACGGGCATGAAATTCCGTTTGAAACTTTCCTTGGATTTGACGGGGATAAAGAGCCTGATATTGACCTTAACTTTTCAGGTGAATACCAATCCCGCTCACATAGATTTACCGAAGAATTGTTTGGTAAAGAATATGTGTTTAAAGCAGGAACAATGGCAACGGTGGCTGATAAAACCGCTTACGGTTATGTTATGAAATATCTTGATGAAAGAGGTATTCAAAATGTAACACCGAGGGCTGAAATAGACAGATTAACAGTCGGCTGTACTGGTATTAAGCGAACCACAGGTCAGCACCCGGGCGGTATGGTAGTTGTACCTGATAAATATACGGTTGAAGATTTTACTCCTATTCAGTATCCTTCTAATGATGAATCAAAGGGTACATATACAACCCACTTCGACTTTAAAAATTCACTTCACGATACACTTTTAAAACTTGATGAGCTTGGCCACGATAATCCTACTCTTTATAAATACCTTGAAGATTCAACAGGTATTCCTGTAATGGATGTTGATTTATCAGACCCACTTTTGTACAAGCTTATTACTTCTACCGAGCCGATAGGTGTTTCACCTGAAGATATAGATTGCCAAACAGGTACACTTGCCATTCCCGAAATGGGTACACCGTTTGTAATAGGAATGCTTCTTGAAGCTCAACCTAAAACTTTTGCCGACCTTCTTCAAATTTCAGGCCTTTCACACGGTACTGATGTATGGCTCGGCAATGCGCAGGAACTTATTCAAAACGGTACTTGCACAATTTCTGAAGTTATCGGGTGCCGTGATGATATTATGACATATCTTCTTCATAAAGCAGAAAATTATGAAAGAGAAACGGGTAAGGAATCACCGCTTAAAAAGAAAGATTGTTTCAAAATTATGGAATACACCCGTAAGGGTAAAGCACCAAAGGAACTTCCGCCTTATGAGGAAGCAATGAAAGCAGTCGGTGTTGAACAGTGGTATATCGACTCCTGCTATAAAATCAAGTATATGTTTCCTAAGGCTCACGCGGCAGCATATGTTATTGCCGCATTGCGCCTTGCTTGGTATAAAATCCATAAGCCGATTAACTTTTATTCGGCATACTTTACCGTTCGCGGCGGTGCTATTGATGCAGTTGCGGCG
>CAVLCX010000305.1:0-2034 GCA_963661525.1 bacterium | reverse complement strand
AATTCACTTGTGAATTTGGGAGAAACAGTACAGTGTACTGTTTCGTAGCAAGTGGAAATTCGGAGTACTTATTATGAATTTCGCAGAAATTCATTCAAGTACGTGGTTTCATTCGACGATGTCCCATGGCCACGGGTCTTTCAACCATTCATCACTGTTATATCCGTTTAATGTGAGTGGTCCGTATTCTTTTTCAAATTCAGCTTTAACTGCTTCGTATTTGCTTTTATAATCATTTAGCATTTGAAGTGCTTCGGTATCGTTAGGGTGAGTGTCGCAGTAAAGCCTGCATTCATACATAGCAAAACCAAGCGCAGACAGTCTTTTTAATAATTTCTTCTTTTCCATTATTTTGCCCTCCTGCCTCTTAAAAACGGTTTGTTAAGTGTCGGGAATAATGTTCCCTCACAAAGTGCTTTATCTGTTTCATAGCTCATTAAATCAAGCTGAAGAGGTATATATGCCATTGTAGGCGTAGCGTCTGTCGGTAGGGCAGGGCGTTCTTCGTTTTTTAAAAATGACGGCTTAAAAAGCTCAACATATTTTTCCATAAAATCACCTTTCTATAAAGATTTACTATTCATTCTATGAACGGCATATTTTTTTGCCAATATAAAATTTTTACATATAATAGAATGTGATGTTTAAAATAGGATTTTTTTGGTAATCATAAAAATGTAAGGCGAAAACCTTAAAGATATTTAACCGAAGGTGATTATGTGCTGATTAAACGAGGCGAAATTTACTATGCTGATTTAAGTCCTGTTGTCGGCAGTGAGCAAGGCGGCGTGAGGCCTGTTTTAATAGTTCAAAACGATGTTGGCAATAAATTTTCACCAACAGTTATTGCCGCCGCAATAACATCTCAAAAAGATAAAACCGCACTTCCTACTCATATTGAGGTTGATGCTGTAAATTGCGGGCTTGCGAAAGACAGTGTTGTACTTTTAGAGCAAGTCAGAACTATTGATAAAAGGCGGCTTAAAGAAAAAATGGGCAGCCTTGATAATATAGATATGGGAAAAGTCGACCACGCTTTGACAGTAAGTTTCGGACTTTGATAAAACGAGCAATCTTATCTAATTCTTAATTTTTTTAAAAGAGAATGAAAATAAGATTGTTTTATTTTTTTATATATGTTAAGATATTTAAAAACGCAAAGGATGATGATATAAATGTATAAAATTGCTAAATTTGAAAAGGTTTCTTTTGAACAGTTTGAAAAAGATTGGCTCAAAAATTTTCCGCAAACAGAAGATGTAAGGGCCGTATATGACAGCATTAAACTTCCGAAAAGAGCAACCACAGGTTCAGCCGGTTATGACTTTTATGCACCGGCAAATGTTTGCTTTGAAAAGGGTAAGTCAACTTTAGTTCCGACCGGTATTCGCTCAAAAATTGATGAGGGTTGGGTACTTTCAATTTATCCGCGTTCAGGTCTTGGCTTTAAACACCGTTGCCAGCTTGATAATACAGTCGGAATTATTGACTCCGATTATTATAATTCATCAAATGAGGGGCATATAATGATTAAAATCAGCTGTGACGCTCACGATGACGGCCATAAAGCCGAAGTTTTGGCAGGTGATGGTTTTGCTCAAGGTATTTTTACTCAATTCGGTATCACTGTTGATGATGATACAAACGGAGTTCGTGACGGCGGCTTCGGCAGTACAACCGAAAGTAAATAATGATTTTCAGAGGCATATAAAATGAAAAAGATTTTTACTAATAAAATTACAGTGGCTCTTGCGGCAATGCTCTGCTGCGCTCTTTGGGGCAGTGCTTTTCCTGTTATAAAAATAGGATATAAATTTTTTAACATTAGCGGTGTTGATACGGCGTCGCAAATTCTTTTTGCAGGTGTTAGATTTTTAATTGCAGGCTTTTTAACAATACTTCTCGGCAGTATTTTTGCCGATAAGTTTATTGTTATTAAGAAAAAAGAGAATTTAAAAAAAGTCGGCATTTTGGCAATTTTTCAAACAATTTTGCAATACATATTTTTCTATGTCGGCTTGGCACATACAACAG
>CAVLCX010000304.1:0-2041 GCA_963661525.1 bacterium | reverse complement strand
GCTTTGTAATAAAGCGTTTTTGTTGCATTGCTTTTTCAACTTTCATATTGCGTTTGATTTCATCGCTATCCTCCAAAATATTGGTTGCAACCTTAATTTCTTTTCTCAACAAAGACAAAGTTTTTGTAAAATCATCACGCTTTAATTTTAGCTCTGC
Organism: bacterium; assembly: GCA_963661525.1. Lineage (GTDB taxonomy): Bacteria > Bacillota > Clostridia > Oscillospirales > Acutalibacteraceae > Eubacterium_R. Next base: position 1,884 of record CAVLCX010000304.1, on the reverse strand, counting down.
CATAATGCTCGGTTCTTTGCAACGCCTCATTTTGTTGTAGCAATATTGCCGTTGCTTTTCAAGAGAAGCAATTTGCTCCTTTGTTTTTGAAATAAATACATTAACAGCCGAAATCGTGGTCAATTCTTTAGAATCTATCAATCGTATTTCCTTTGAATATCTGTCAATTTTTCTCCAAGCCGCCCTCATTTCAGGTGACAACGGTTTGTGCTGCTTTGCTTTCGGCAAATAGCCCAACATATAGCAGTAATGCAAATACATCGCTTTCAGACCGGTTATTTTTCTTGTTGTTGCAAAGCAACCGTTGAGCCTAACTTTCTTTAAAGCAACATATTTGGGCTTTATTGATTTTTGGAATGTGTTAAATTCAGGAGCAGTTTTCCAAAATTCATTTTCTTTCAGTCTTTGAAAAATATGCTCTTTATCATACTTCTCACCCAACCGATAAAGGCGTGTATTTCGAGTATCATTAACAGAACGAATTGTTGCATATTTCAAACCGGGATTGAGATTAACAATATAGCCTTGCTTTTTGAGCACATAAATAAATTCTTTCGGCGAACAGCTGATACTTAATGCCTTATCTATTGCCTCTCGCATTAAATTGTACTTTGTAGGCTCACCGTTTTTCTCTGCATAATACAAAGTCCTTGAAATTTTATTTTGCGGATTTGCAATTACAGTTAAGTGGTCACGCTCACAAAGTGAATCGGATAAATCTCTGAACTTGTAATATGCTTTCTTATTGCAATTAAATTTTTTACCCGTCCACATATTGACCGAGTTAATTACAAAATGATTATGATAAGTGCCTGTATTAAAATGCGTTGCTACAAGCACTTGATAATCTGTGCCCCACATTTGCTTTGCAAGTTCGACACCAAGCCTATGGCATTGTTCAGGTGTTACTTCGCCTGTCTTAAAACTTTGATAAGCGTGGTAGGCAACATTGCCTGATGTCTTACCAAAATGAACTTGAACATTTTTCATTTCTTCATAGGCTGTATCGGTATTGCAATTTACACCTGTGACATAGCACATCTTTTCACTGATTGTTTTTTCTCCGTTCTCGGCATAGTGAATTGCATTTTTCAAATCAGAGTAAATTGTTTTGTTTGGATTGGCGGCATAATCAACAACACGAGACAGACTGTCTTTGATTGTCCAAATTTTTGTTACAGCCATTATCCGTCATCACCGTAACACGCCTTGAGCAGAAGTTCTTTAATTTTATCAAGCCTACTGTCATTCATTTTGCAAATTGATTCATAAGCCTGTTTCAAATATTTATTTGGTGCCGACCTTACACTTTGACCTAACGCACACTTGCGAATATACTCGGATAACGATAAACCTGAACGCTTTGCCTTTCTGCAAATATTTGATTTTTCATTTTCGGTTACTCTGACATTTATTGATAAATTTCTTTCTCTCATTTGTTTTCCTTTCTTAGGGGTTAAAGGGTACTCCCTTATCTTCCGGCAATACATTGCCTATGCTCGCTACAGTCTGCGACTTCAAATATACCCTTTGAGTTTGTCTGTTGCAAAACCTTTTATTTTCGGTTATAATATTAGTGCTTTTATTAGCAGATCGCTTGTCATCTGTTGCCGCAGATGAGTCCCAAGCGGTCTTTTCTATTTGTTTATTCATCCTTATCACCCTTCATTTCGTAAAGTGTTTTGCTTATAAGTTTAATCGTTTCGAGAAGTTCCGGTGACGGTTGAGAGTCATTTGAGGACTTCAATTCAATCAAAACTTCTTCAAGTTTTTTCTTTAAAGCAACATAAACTTTTGAATTACCGACAACAACAATATCCCTTTGAAGTGCTCGATTGATTAAGTAATCTTGCTTTGTCAAACCTGATAATTTAACTCGAATAT
>CAVLCX010000303.1:0-2045 GCA_963661525.1 bacterium | reverse complement strand
GAATTTGCTCCTGTTAATAAGGGCAAAAATAATAATGGCGCAGGTAACGATAATACTACAAATCAACCTGCACCGACATATGCTTCTGCAAACAACACCGATTTTGAAGAAATAGTCGATGATGATGACGATGACCTTCCGTTTTAAGGAGGTATTTTTCATCGTGGAATGCATTTAAAATTAAATAATAAAAAAAAAGGGTAATACATTTGTATTGCTCTTTTTCTTTTATGTAAGGAGAATTGTATTATGGCAGTAAATAAACTTATTGCAAAATTACGACAAGAACAAAATATAGACATTGATAGATTAGAAAATAAATTTAATCAAATATTCGGCTCTGATAAATATGACGAATTATGTACTATGTTGGATGTTCCTGTTGAAGCATTTCTTGTTAATGTAATAATTACATTATTAACAGAAAATGTACCAGCCATTTCTATAGCAAGAAATAATAGTGGCGATTTACTAATTGAAAATCAAGGTCTTGTCATAAGCGTTCAGGACAAAGATTGCGTTGAAAAAATTTCGTTCAGTCAAAATCCTCAAGATAAATCGAATGCTATTTTGACAGCGCTAATATTGAGCAATATATCAAAAACAACACTTGATAGAATCAAAACGGAAGCAACTACTAATGAAATAAGAACTTTTGCAGACCTCTACAAAAAGATCCGTTTTCAACTTTTTTCTCTGGAAACTTGTTGCTTTTTTGATGATAATGGTAATGTTTTTTTGTTGAATTTAAACCTCAAACAAAAACATACCACCAATATGAAAGCTATTTGCAAATATGAATGTAAAGGCTCTCTTGATACTGCTGAAATTTCACAAGCATATCCTGAAGATTTTGAGATTGTGTATTGCGAAGATAATACTTCTAATTACGAATTGACAGATAGTTATGATAAACAATTTGACGACATTGTTGATTATAATTTAACGCCAAATCGCGAATTTACTCTTGATGAAGAAGAAATAATGGCACATAACGATGATATAAATAATTCGCTAATTATATCACCGGAATGCAGAAATTATTTAAACGATTATTTTGATTTGTCAAAAGCAAATGCACAGCCACAATCGGTAGCGTTTTATGGTCCATCAGGTGCCGGCAAAACCGTTTCTGCTCAGGTTATTGCAAGAGAACTACACAGACCTTATGTTGCTTTTAAAATGCGTGAAAACAGTGATGAGGACTCATTAAGAGGCAATATTAAAAAAGTAAGTGGCAAAAACGGTGAAATTGAATATGAAGATACTCCAATTGTAAAGGCTTTAAAAAACGGTTGGGTATGTGAAATTCAAGAATTATCGTGTTGTACTAATCCCGGCGCAGAAACATTTTTTAATCCAATTTTGGATGGCACAAAAACTTTTGAAGATGCAACCGGAAAAACCTTTTCTGTTCATCCTGATGCACTGCTTATTTTCACTTATAATCCATCATATTGTGAAAGTAATCAAGTTGCGACCTCATTACTTAATAGAATAGAAGACAGTTATCATATGAATTTTCCTGATTGCGATACCATTGTCGAAATTCTTAGTAATGCTACCGGTTATAACAATACAAGTGTTTTAAGAAAAATATACGAAGTATGTTTTGATGAAAATGTTGATTCTTCAAGTTCTATCGTAAGTTATTTACAAGAAAACGACATCGAAGAAGAGCTGTCAATTCGTCAAATTATCAATTGGATAAAAAGGTATACAAATTGTCGCTCTTATTACGGTAAAGAAAACGGTTTGCTTTTAGCCGCAGAACATACTATTATCCAATCTCTTGCACAAAGAGAACCTGAAATTCAAGATGATTTAAGAAATATCCTTGAAACATTTTTCTAATAAAAAAGGAGAAAATTATGGGTGTATTATATTTTCTTATTTTTTCTACTACTTTTGTTTTTCTGATCGGTACTGTTTCACTATTGTTTGATGTGATTGATTATTTTAACCCAGATTATATTGATGAAATTTACTCGAAACTTTTAAAATAAAGTTGACCTTTTGTTATACATGGTATATACTATGTATAT
>CAVLCX010000302.1:0-2068 GCA_963661525.1 bacterium | reverse complement strand
TTTAATCACCAAAAGGCTATTGATAAAGTGAATGAAATAAAGTCGGTTTTTGAAACAAGGGCAAGCGAAATCGGCGCAGGTGTGGAATTTAAAAGTAAGCTTTGCGTAAAGGCCTTTACTACAAAAACGGATTGCCGTGCAGCCAAAAGAGTTGAAGATATATGTGCAAAACTCGGCAAAAAGGCGGAATTTGTAAAAACTTTCGGCGGAAGCGATAATAATTACTATGTGAATAATAATTTTGACGGTTTTGTGGTTTCAACCGGGATGAATAAATGCCATTCAACAGAGGAATACACTTTTGATTACGAACTTGAAAATGCAACCCGCCTTGCATATGAATTGATGATAAGCAAGTAGCTATATTATAAACATATCAATTCTTTATTAAGTTTTGGTTAAGTCTATTTACACTTTTTTAATTTGTGATATACTCAATGTGTTACTAATTTATGAACCGAGGTGTTCCTATGGGAAAGGTTAAATCTTTTTTAAACAGCAAAATTGTTAAAAAAGATGTAGGCGAGCCGACATATCTTACCTGGAAGGAAGCTTTGTCTTATGCAATGGGCCGCGGCGCTCAGGGTATGAGTACAAGTATGACAGCTTCAAAATATGTCAATTTCTTTATTACCGATGTGCTTCATATTAAAGCAAGGCACGCAAGTAATATCAGGCTTTATTGCGGTATTTTTGATGCGATTAACGACCCGATTATGGGCGTTATTGTTGATAAAACCCGTTCACGCTGGGGCAAAATGAGGGGTTATATTAAATTTGCACCTTATCTTGTGTCGCTGTTTATGATTTTATTCTTCATTGGTAATGACAGCCTGTCATACGGAATGAAGATGGCATTGACTGTTTTTGCATTTGTCGGCCTTGATGTTACATATACCGCATTTGATGTTCCTATGGGCGCACTTGCGTTTTCAATGACTCCCAACGGTACTGAACGAACGAAGCTTTACGGTATTGCGTCTATCGGGCGAATGATACTCGGTGCTATTCCGGCAGCTTTGGTTGCATTTGCCGCTTGGTTACCGTATTTTAATTCAAATCTTGATAAAGCATATTTGGTTGCGGCTGTTTTTTCGGCAGTGTTTATTATTGTGTTTACCCGCTTTACATTTGCAAACTGCCATGAAAGAATGGAGCATAGTGAGGATACACCGTCACTTAATGAATGTATCCATCTGCTTTTAACAAACAGGCCGCTTTTAATGCTTTTCCTTTGTAACATCTTTTTTGTTATTATTAAGGTATCAGAGCAATGCTCATTCTACTTTGCATATGATTCACTTTTCAATGCTAAATATAACGGACTTCTTGATATTATGAAAGCACCGGGTTCTGTTTTGGCAGGTGTGCTTGTTCCTATTATTGTTGAACGCTTGGGTGCTAAAAGCGACAGTAAAAAGTTCTATCAGGTATGCTGTGTTTTAGGTATAGTTTTAAACGGACTTTTCGCCCTTTTAACATACAACGGAATTATGAATAAGCCTGCAAACCAGCCGGTTTCAACCTTAACAGGTGTAATTGTACTTGCATTTTCGATGCTCGTTACATTCCCGCTTGAATTTAAAAACCTTATGCAAAAGGAAATGGAAGCCGAAACAGTTGATTATGTTGAATGGAAATCAGGCAAGCGTGTTGAGGGTACAATGCTTTCAATTATGTCATTTACAGGTAAGCTTGAAGGTACACTTTCATCTTTCATCTGCCTTCAGGTGCTTGCAAGAACGGGTTATGTTGAGCATACAGCCGATGTTTCCACCGTTCAAAGTCATTCAACCCTTTTAGGTCTTTTCCTTATGACTACCGTATTTCCTATGATAGGTTATTTGCTTATGCTTATTCCTATGCATTTTTATAATATTACAGGTGAGGGCCACAGAATGATGATTAAAGAAATTATGGCTCGCCGTGAAAAAGAAAAAGCAGAAAAGGAAAGCGCATAATTTAATATTGATATTTTAAACAGTTCTGAAACAACCCTTATTTTAGGGCTGTTTCAGCGTGTAGAAAAAGTTAAATTATAAATTTCTACACGCTGGTAGACTTTGAG
>CAVLCX010000301.1:0-2073 GCA_963661525.1 bacterium | reverse complement strand
CAGTAATAAATTCAAGCCTTGCAGGTGCAATTGAATATGCGTTTTCCCGCGAAGAAATAGGAATGGTTTACGGTATGATAAACGGTATTCAGGGACTTCTTGAAGAAAATATAATTAACCTTACCGAGCGTTTTAAAAGCAAGCCTTATGATATTAATAGACTTCGTTTAACACCGGCAATGTTCCTCGGCTCTTGCAGATATAAGCTTAATGATGACGAAGAAACATATTCACAAATTACAGATATGTTTAAAAAATATAATATAGGCTACTTTCTTTATATCGGCGGTAATGATTCAATGGATACTGTTGATAAACTTTCAAAATATACCGCAAGCCATAATATTGATATTAAAATTGTAGGTGTTCCTAAAACAATAGATAATGACCTTGTAGGAATTGACCATTCACCCGGCTTTGGTTCTGCCGCAAAGTATATTGCGCTTGCTGTAAAAAATGTGGCATATGATACAAGTATTTACAGCATAAAAAGTGTTCATATTATCGAAGCTATGGGCAGAAATGCCGGCTGGCTTACTGCCGCTTCCGCTCTTGCCCGTGACGGTGACAGTGTTGCACCGCACCTTATTTATCTTCCTGAAATTCCTTTTTCAGTTGATAAGTTTGTTGATGATGTTAAGGGTAAGCTTGATGAATATAACTCCGTTATAGTTGTAGTCAGTGAGGGAATCAAAGATGAAAACGGGGATTATATCAGTGCAAGAGGGGATAATGTAGATAAATTCGGCCATGTTATGCTTAGCGGTACGGGCGCATACCTTAAATCCGTTGTTGAGGAAAGGATAGGTTGTAAGGTTCGTGCATTAGAGCCAAGCGTACTTCAAAGAAGTGCCGGCCATACAGCGTCAATGACTGATGTAACCGAAGCGTATAATTTAGGTGTGGTAGCTGTAAAAGCTGCACTTGACGGTAAAACAGGTGTATTTTCCACTCTTCGCAGAATCAGTGATTTGCCATACACCGTTGATTATTATACAGAGCAGGTAAGCGTGGTTGCTAATAATGAAAAGCTTGTGCCGAGAAGTTGGATTAACGAGCAGGGTAATGATGTTACAAATAAAATGATTGAATATCTTTCACCTCTTGTTAAAGGTGTGCCGCAAGTACCTTACAGAAACGGTTTGCCTGATTATATCGGGCTTTCACATCTTGATGTTAAAAAGCAAAAATATTCTGATTGAGTAAAAAACGGAGCTGTTGACATACAGCTCCGTTTTTCTTAATATTCAACTTTAAAACCTTCTTCAGCCTCTGCAACTTTCAGCATTATTGCACATTCAATGCGCTTTCTATGAAGCTCACAGCCGAAGTCGTATACACCGTTTACACTTCCCGTTGTATGGTATGCGTTAGCGGCACATCCGCCTGAACAGTATAATTTTGCAAAGCAATCTTTACATTCCTTATGTGAATATACATTGCATTCTTCAAATTGCTCAAGCACTTTTTTATTTGTAACACCTTTCCATATATCGCCGAGCAGGAATTTTTCATCGCCTACAAATTGGTGGCAAGGGTAAAGTTCGCCGCTTGGTGTAACAGCCATATATTCTGTGCCTACACCGCAGCCGGATACTCTTTTTACAATGCACGGCCCTGCATCAAGGTCTATCATATAGTGGTAGAAAGTAAAACCTTTACCGTTTCTGTATCTTTTCAGCATTTCATCAGCTAAAATTTGATATTGCTCTTTTAAAATCGGTAAATCTTCCTCTTTTAAAGCGTATGGTTCTTTTGGGTCTGATACAACAGGTTCGATAGAAAGTTCCTTAAACCCTAAATCTGCCATATGTATAATATCTTTTGCAAAGTCAAGATTGTTTCTTGTATATGTGCCGCGCATATAATAATCTTTTTGATTTCGTGATTCGGCAAATTTTTTGAACTTGTCAACAATCAAATCATACGAGCCTTTACCGTTTCTTGATACTCTCATAAGGTCATTTGTACTCTTTCTTCCGTCAAGTGAAAGTACAACATTTCCCATTTCTTTATTGCAAAAGTTGATTACATCATCATTGATTAAAAGTCCGTTTGTAGTAAGTGTAAATC
>CAVLCX010000300.1:0-2073 GCA_963661525.1 bacterium | reverse complement strand
TAAGTATGTTGACCAAAAGCTCACCTCAATTTATATAAAAATTGTTTTTAACATATTATATCATAAAAAAATATTTGTCATTTGCTTTTACCATGCAAAATATGCATTTCACCCTATAATTATTGTAATATCACAAAGTTTAAGCTAATATACTATCAATCAAAATTAAAACAACAACTATGAAAAAGGAGAACGCAAATGAATTTAAATGAAAATGAAAATGTAGGGAAGAAAAAAGGTAAATCAAAAGTAAAATTAATTATAAGTATTCTTGCTGTTATTATTGTGCTTGCTGTTGTGGTATCGGTAGTTAAAAGTGCAAACAACAAAAACAATGATACTCCTCCGCTTGCAAGCGAAGCATATCCGTATGACGAAAGCGATGAATACAATACCGATGATGAATCGGACAGCACAGAGAATTGCACCATAGACCCGTATGAGATAATTCAAGATGTTATTGTTGACATTAACGATAACAAATATTATATAAAATTTGATACTTCATACAACAAAACAGTTGACGGAATTCAATTTACATACAAAGGCGGAAGCTATCCGTTTGGCGATAATGAATATAACCCAAACGGATTATATGCAACTCTTCCAAACGGAGAAGAAGTAGATATTTCATACACTGTTGACATTTCAAGTTTTAATTCAACAGGTGAGGTTACGGTTACGCCGTCAGAAAGCAATTCATATTATTTAACTTATACGGAACCGTCTGCTACTTATCAGGCATCTACTTGTGACTATTTAAGTGATGCAAGTATGATAAGCGACAGCGACTATGATATGCTGAAAGAATATGCTCTTAAAGTTTATGCCGAAGCATCGGACAAAACAATGGGCGGCAAATTTTACAAAACATATTTTCATATGTGGAGCGGAAACAGTATCAGCTACAATAAACAAGTAGGAGGCTGCCTCGACTTTATGTTTTCATATGTTCATGAAGGCAATAGATATTATGAGGCTGTCGGCTTTAATAAGTTAAAAATCACAGAGAGCGGAGAAATCTGCAACCTCGAATATGTTAAAGAAAAAAATATGATATTAAATGATATGATAGACATTGACGATTACAAATCATCGGAATATGTTGTAGTTGAAGGTTAAAGGAGAAAACAATGAAAGACAATAACGAAAATCAAAAAAAGCATTCAAAAAAGAAAATAATTATTCCTGTTATAGTTATTATTGCAATTTTAGTTGTTGCAATAATCGGGATTTCGGCACTGAATTCAAATCGTTCAAAAAATTCCGATTCTTATACAGCCGACACCGATTACTCATATGAAGACATCGAAAGCGAAAGCGAAGACGAAGGTGATCAATTTGATGCATTTAAATTTGTTGAAAATGTTTATTACGATGAAAGTGACGGCATAAGCCTTATTAAATATAATAAGGACTACACTGTTACATCAGACGGATGCACATACTCATACGCTGCCGATGAAAAAGACGGAGAATATATTAAAATAGATGATCAGAGTTATTCAGGTAACAGCTGTACTTTAGAAACAGACAGTAGTTTATACACATCCACCGGCAAAATTCGTGTATATTTTGATGATGATAAAAGAGATTACACACCGCTAAACTGCAGTTATCAAATTGACCCGAATATAATTTCGAGTACTGACATTGATGAAATGTCAGAAATTGCCACAAGCAAGATAACAGCAGAATATCCGCTTGCAAATCTTGAGGCCGTTTATTACGGCTATGACGAAGGCGGAACGGGTGACCAAGGTGTTTACAAAATTGAAGACGGACATTATAATGAGATAAAATTTGTTTTCAGCTATGTTGAAAACGGTCAAAAAGGACTGAAAAATGTCAGCTTCTATGATTTAAAATACACTGATGACGGAGATGTAATTCAAGGAATTAAATCTATTGCTCCTGTTGTAAAAACTACAATAAGCAGCATTTCGGATGTAGACGAATACGAAGAAACGCAAAGAGAAAGCTGGAGAGAGCTTACAAAAATCAGATAATTAATAAGACTTAAAAGATTAAATACTTGCTTTAGTTAAAATACCAAAGCAAGTATTTTTCATT
>CAVLCX010000299.1:0-2091 GCA_963661525.1 bacterium | reverse complement strand
GTAATGGATACTTTCAAGGGTGAGGGTGTTGACTTTATGAAAGATAATTACTTGTGGCACTACGGCTCACTTGATGAAGAAAAAACCGAGCAGGCTTATGCAAGCCTTGATGCATATTATAAAGAACGCTGCATAAGAGCAGAGAAGGAGGCATAAGCAATGGCTGGAATGACATATACAATGACTGATACCACAAAACTTTCAACTGCTGAATGTTACGGTATTGCACTTTGCGAGCTTGGCGAGGAGCATAAGGATGTTGTTGCCCTTACTGCCGACCTTGCAAAATCAACAAAAATCGGTATGTTCGGCGAAAAATTCCCTGACAGATTTTTTAATGTGGGTATTGCGGAACAAAATCTTTTCGGCGTAGCAGCAGGTATGGCTAAAAACGGACTCGTTCCTTTTGCTTCCACATTTGCAATTTTTGCTTCTGCCCGTTCTCTTGACCAGGTACATACAGATATTTGCTATCAAAATGTTCCTGTAAAAATCATTGCAACTCATGCAGGAACTTCGTTTGGCCAGGCGGGTTCAACACACCATTCACTTATTGATATGGCTTGTATGCGCGTTTTGCCTAATATGACGGTTATTTGCCCTTGTGACGGTTCTGAAACTTATCACGCAGTAAAGGCCGCTTATGATATACCCGGCCCTGTTTATATCAGAATTAACCGTGGTTTTGACCAGGTTATTTACAAATCACCTGATGATTGCAAGTTTGAATGGAATAAAGCCACACTTATGAATGACGGTACTGATATTACAGTTATCGCTTGCGGTTCTTGTGTGTTCGAAGCTATGCAGGCAGCTCGTATGATGGAAGCCGACGCAGGTTTAAAAGTAAGAGTTCTTAATATGCACACCATTAAGCCGATTGATGAAGAAGCTGTAATGGCTGCAATTATGGATACAAGAAGAATTATTACTGTTGAAGACCACGAAATTATGGGTGGTTTAGGTTCGGCAGTTGCAGAAGTAGTGGCAAAAAGCGGTAAGGCTTGCGCATTCAAAATGCTTGGTCACCAAAACGCTTTTTCAACTATCGGCTTGCAGGAAGACCTTCTTGCTATGGCAGGTATTGATGCTAACGGTATCAGCGAAGCTATCGGCGAAATGATGCACGCAGATTTTGAAGCTGATGATGCGTGGGATGACGAATTCTGATTTGTTGCCGTATCATTATTTTAAAATTGAAAGGAGTGTATCTTTATGGCAAGTGACGAAACTCGCTATACCAATAAAATATTTATGGCAGCAGCATTGCCGCTTATGAAAACCATTGCCACAGATGTACCTGAACTTAAAAAGAAATTTGATGGTGTAAATGCTATTTACCAAGTTTCCGCTAAAGTAAATGCGGAGGATAAAGAGGCAGTTCATTTTATTGTTGAAAACGGTGAATGGAGTGTTAAACTCGGCGAATATCTCGGCCAAGAAAAAATTGATGCCGAACTTGCATTTTCTTCTATGGAGAAAATGAATGAATTTATGAAAGGCAAAATGACTTCGCTTCCGAAAATGAAGATTAAGTCATTTGGTAAATTTACAAAGTTTATGGCTGTGCTTTTAAAAATGTCTTCACTTTTAAGCATTGCCGAACCGCCGGAAAATGATGAAGAACTTTCACTGCTTCTTTGCAAGCTGTATTTTTATTTGCTTTCTTCCGGTATATCCCAGCTTAATAAAATGGGGCATCCGCAGGTGCATGATTGGGCGCTTAAAAGTCCTGACCGTTGCTATCAGTGGGCAGTTGAGGGGCATCCTGAATGTACTGCATATATGCGTGTTAAAGCAGGCAAATCAAGGGCCGGCAGGGGCGAATATAAGCGTTCAAAGCCGTTTTTCTGTATGAAATTTGACTGTGCAACTTCAGCTCTTAAAATTTTGCTCGGTACAGGCGATATGTTCCAAATGACAGCAAATAAGCAGCTTATAATGGAGGGTGCGCCGGAATTCGGTGTGCAAATCGGTGATTATATGATGCTTGTCGGCAATTTGGCAAAATAAGATAAAATTGAAAACACGCTGTAAGACTTTGAGAAAGTGAGATAAATTTTGTATTTTGCGAGCGGGAGCTGTACGATG
>CAVLCX010000298.1:0-2105 GCA_963661525.1 bacterium | reverse complement strand
GTATGAGCCATTTGGGTATGAAAATTCTCTACGGTCTTGTTAATGACAGGGAGGATAGCTGGTGCGAAAGGGTATTCGCACCTGATAATGATATGGAGGAACAGTTCAGAAAAAATAATGTTCCTCTTTTTGCACTTGAAAGCGGAGATTATATCAAAGATTTTGATATGATTGGCTTTACACTTCAGTATGAACTTTCATATACCAATGTGCTTAATATGCTTAATTTGGCGCAAATCCCCCTCGAATCAAGCGATAGAGAAAGCTTGACACCGCTTATTTGTGTGGGCGGCCCTTGTGCCTGCAATCCGGAGCCGATTACCGATTTTGTGGATATAGTTTTTCTCGGTGACGGTGAAGAAACAACAAATCAAATAATTGATTTGCTGATTGATGCAAAGAAAAACGGTCTGTCAAAGCATGAATTTTTACTTAAAGCAAAGGATATTACAGGTGTTTATGTGCCTTCGTTTTATAAAGATTCGTATAATGACGACGGAACACTTAAATCACTCGAACCGCTTTATGGCGCACCTAAAAAAGTAAAAAAAGCAGTAGTGGCAGATATGAACAGCGTGTACTATCCGAAAGAATTTGTTGTTCCTTATATAAATATCGTACACGACAGGGCAGTTGAAGAAATTTTTAGAGGATGTATAAGAGGTTGCCGCTTTTGCCAAGCAGGATTTATTTATAGGCCTATCAGGGAAAAAAGTGTAGAAACAATTAACAGGCAAAGCAAAGCTTTGATTGAATCTACGGGTTATGATGAACTTTCACTTTGTTCACTTTCTACTTCCGACCACAGTGAAGTAAATAAAATGCTTACTACGCTTATTGATTGGACTGTAAAAGATAATATAAATCTTTCACTTCCGTCTTTAAGAGTTGATAATTTTTCAGATGAATTGGTTGAGCAACTTAATAAAGTAAGGCGAAGCGGACTTACTTTTGCACCTGAAGCGGGAACACAGCGCCTGCGTGATGTAATAAATAAAAATGTTACAGAAGATGAAGTTATCAGAACTTGCACAAAAGCGTTTGATAATGGCTGGACTTCGGTTAAGCTTTATTTTATGATGGGGCTTCCGACTGAAACTATGGAAGATATAGAGGGCATTGCAAATCTCGGTATGCAGGTAATACACGCTTTTTATAATAATCCAAACAGGCAAAAGGGTACGGGTGTGCAGGTTTCAATTTCCTGTGCTTCGTTTATTCCAAAACCTTTTACACCTTTTCAGTGGGAACCTGAAGACAGTATGGAATCACTTAAGCAAAAGCAAAAGCATTTGCTTGAATCTATTCCTACAAAAAAAATCAGAGTATCTTATCACGAAACACCTACTTCTTTGCTTGAGGGTGTACTTGCCCGTGGTGATAGGCGACTTGGTAAAGTTATTCTTCGTGCTTATGAACTCGGCTGTAAATTTGATTCTTGGGATGACCAATTTAATTTCGACGCTTGGATGCAGGCATTTAACGAAAACGGAATTGAACCTCACTTTTATACACACAGAAAGAGGGAATTTTCAGAATTACTTCCTTGGGACCATTTGGATTACGGCGTCAGCAGAAAATTCCTTGAAAATGAAAATATAAAGGCTCACGAAAACAAAACCACACCTCATTGCAGAATTAAATGTGCAGGCTGCGGTGCAAATAAGTTAAACGGAGGACATTGTGATGCGAGAAGTTAGACTTCGCTTTTCAAAAACAGGCAGGCTTAAATATATAAGTCACCTTGATATAAACCGTGCAATGTCACGCGCACTTAAAAGGGCGCAAATTCCGCTTTGGTATACCGAAGGGTTTAATCCGCATCCTTATATGAGCTTTTCACTTCCGCTTTCACTTGGGGTTGAAAGCTTATGCGAAAGTGTTGATTTAAGAATTATCGGTGATATTACAAATGATGAAATAAAAAACAGGCTTAATAATGTTTTGCCGCAGGATATAAAAATTGTTGATGTTTATGACGATTTTCGTGATAACAGCGAAATTGTATATTCCGATTATGTTTATAAATTTGAATTTAAAGATAATGAAGCGGCATTGGAAAAAATCAAAAATGTTCTTTCATCAGATGAAATAATTGCACTGAA
>CAVLCX010000297.1:0-2110 GCA_963661525.1 bacterium | reverse complement strand
ACATTAAACGGTAACCGCCGCAGCTTTCATATTTTTTTGACCGAGGAGGGAAAGAAAAAGCAAAAGCTTGTAAACAAAGCATTTGATGAAATTGAAAAATATGTTTTATCTGACATTTCTGAAGAAGAATTTGAAAATTGCATGGCTATGTTTAAAAAAATTTACTCTAATTTGCAGGAAAGAAACGATTAGGAACAAGAATTTGAAAAAGAAGAGAGAAGGATATTAAATGAATAAATTTAAAAGATATGTTTTGTTCTTAGTGGGGCTGTTTATAAATGCGCTTGGTGTAAGCTTGGTAACAAAAGCGAACCTCGGCACCTCCCCTATTTCGTCAATACCATATGTATTAAGCCTTAATTTTCCGCTGACGCTCGGAAATTTCACAATTATATTCAGTATTCTTTTAATACTTTTGCAGATATTGATTTTAAGAAAAAACTTTAAAATGGAAAACATTTTACAAATACCTGTTTCTATCGCATTCGGCTATTTTATTGACCTTACAATGAATATGCTTTTTTGGCTTAAACCCGAAATGTATGTGTTAAAGTTAGTTGCGCTGCTTTTAGGATGTATCGTACTCGGCTTCGGTGTGTATCTTGAAGTACTTGCAGATGTTGTAATGCTTCCGGGTGAATCCTTTGTTCGTGCCATTGTGCAAACCTGGAATACTAATTTCGGTACTACCAAAATAATATTCGATTCATCAATGACAATTATTGCAGGTGTGCTTTCATTCATCTTTTTCGGCAAGCTTAACGGTGTACGCGAGGGTACAATTATTGCGGCACTGCTTGTAGGATTTATAGCAAGATTATTTGAAAAAAATCTTGAATTTATAAAGCCATATATCTTCCCTGAAAATTATAAAAATGAGCAAAAGAAACAGAATGTTGACACAGCCGCATGCAAAAATGTAATTACAATTGGCAGGCAATACGGTTCGGGCGGCCACGATATAGGCAAAGCACTTGCCGAAAAGCTCGGATATGAATTTTACGACCAAGAAATAATAAAAATGGCGGCAGGTACAACGGGGATGACATCCGAATTCATCAAAAAAAGAGAAGAAACGATGACTAACAGCCTGCTGTATGATTTGGTAAACCAAATGTATCAATACGGTGATGAAAATGCTGAAGCCCCTAAAGACAAAATATTTGAAGCAGAAGCAAAAGTTATTAAGGATTTAGCAGATAAAGGCAACTGCGTTATAATCGGCAGATGCTCTGATTACATTTTGAAAGACAGAAAAAATGTTTTAAAAGTATTCTTTACCGCACCGACTGAAAGCCGAATGGAGCGCGTATCAAAAAGGCTTGGCACAGAAATCGGCGAAGCACTGCGCAAAATTCGCAAAGAGGATAAGCGCCGTGCCGATAACTATCGCTATTACGCAGGTAGAATATGGGGTGCAGCGGCGAATTACGATATTACAATAAACACGGATATGGGTATAGATTACATAGAAAAAAGCGTAACCGACGCTTTGAATCCGTAACTTAATAACGATTGACTGAAAACAATATATTTTGTATAATTAAACAAACAAAATATATCGGAGAATGTACAATGTTCAGACAAATTCGCAGAAAGAAAAAAGAAATTGATATAACCACGGCAAAAGAGCTTTTAAAATCCTGCCGCCGCGGTGTTATTGCTGTAAACGGAGATAACGGCTACCCATATGCAGTCCCTATAAATTACTTATATGACATCGAAAATGAAAAAATTTATTTTCACGGCGCTCGTGCAGGGCATAAATTTGATTCCATTAAAGCCTGCGATAAAGTATGCTTTACCGTTTACGGCAATGAAATGATAAAAGATGAAGACTGGGCGCCGTATTTGCAAAGTGCTGTGGTATTTGGAAGATGCCATTTAACAGATACCGGCAACAGTGCAATTGAGTTACTGAAAAAGCTTGCTGAAAAATACTATCCAAATAAGCAGCTTATTAACGAAGAAATAGCAAAAGTCGGAAAAGCTGTGCAAATGTTTGAAATAGAAATTGAGCATATAAGCGGCAAGGAAATTCAAGAAAAATAGATATAGATTTAATTAAAATATAGACAAAGGCTCAAGGGAAATCCTTGAGCCTTTGTTC
>CAVLCX010000296.1:0-2132 GCA_963661525.1 bacterium | reverse complement strand
ACTCAATGGCTCTTTTTTCAAAAAATAACGATATATACAAATTAAAAAAATATTTAGATTCTTCACGCCCGACAGCAGTAAATTTAAGCTGGGCAACTCAAAGAATTATCGCAGCTTACGAAAGCGGCAAAGACCTTATTCAAGAAGCGATTGACATACATAATGAAGATATTGAAATGTGCAGAAAAATAAGTGAGTACGGTTTATCCCTTTTAAATGACGGTGCCGGAATACTGACTCATTGCAACGCAGGCGAGCTTGCCACAAGCAAATACGGCACAGGGCTTGGCCCGCTCATTTTGGGCAAAGAAAAAGGATACAATTTCAAAGTATATTCAGATGAAACAAGGCCACTTTTGCAGGGTGCGAGATTAACATCATACGAGCTTGAAAAAGCCGGAATTGATGTAACCGTTATTTGCGATAATATGGCAGGATATGTGATGAAAGAGGGGCTTATAAACGCAGTATTGGTAGGCTGTGACAGAATTGCGGCAAACGGCGATGTGGCAAACAAAATAGGCACAAGCAGTGTGGCTGTACTTGCAAAATATTATAATATACCTTTTTATGTTTTAGGCCCGTATTCAACAGTAGATTTCAACTGCAAAACGGGAAAAGACATAAAAATCGAAATGCGTGACGGTGACGAAATAAAGAAAAAATATTTTGAAAAACCGACTGCGCTTAATGAAACAAAATGCTTAAATCCGGCATTTGATGTTACGGACAATTCTTTAATCACTGCAATAATTACAGATAAAGGAATTGCCAAAGCACCGTTTGATAAAAGCTTAAAGGAGTTACTCAAATGATTAGATTTTTCGGTGGAAAAGTATTAACGCTTAATAATAATTTTGATATAATAACTGATGAAGTATGGGTGGATAAGAACAAGATAGTATATGTAGGCCCTGAAAAAAAAGGCAGCAAATTTGAGCGTGAAATCAATTTGAACGGTAATTTGCTTATGCCTACATTTAAAAATGCACACACCCACAGTGCTATGACTTTCGGCAGAAGTTACAGTGATGATTTACCGCTTGACAGGTGGTTAAACGAAAAGATTTTTCCGATTGAGGCAAAGCTTGAAAGTGAGGAAATATATCACCTTTCAAAACTTGCTTTTTTGGAATATTTAACAAGCGGAACAAGTGCTTGCTTTGATATGTACTATTTTCCCGAAAGTATGGCAAGAGCAAGCGTTGATTTCGGCTTCAGAACAGTAATGTGCGGCGCTGTAAATAATTTTAAAGAATCGGTAGAAAAGCTTGAAGAATACTACAAAACATATAATAATTATAATGAACTTATCAGCTACAAGCTTGGCTTTCACGCTGAATATACAACCAAAATAGAAATACTTGAAGGCATAAGCGAACTTGCACAAAAATACAAAGCACCCGTTTTCACACATTCAAGTGAAACAAAAAGTGAGGTAGAGGGTTGCATTGAAAGATACGGCAAAACACCGACAGAACTTTTTGAAGAAATAGGATTATGGAACTGGGGCGGCGGCGGATACCACAGCGTATGGCTCAATGATAATGATTTACAAATTTACAAGAAACTAGGACTTTGGGCAATAATAAATGCCGGTTCAAATTCCAAGCTTGCATCAGGCATATGCGATGTTCAAAAAATGAGTAATATGGGCATAAATTTAGCAGTTGGAACAGACGGGCCGAGTTCCAACAACGCACTTGATATGTTTAGAGAAATGTATTTAATAAGCGTACTGCAAAAGCTCAAATATAATGATGCCGCCGCTATGGATGCAAACGAAATACTAAAAGCGGCAACATCAGGTTCTGCAAAATGTATGGGGCTTACCGATTGCGACTGCATTGCCGAGGGCAAGCTTGCCGATTTGATGATAATTGACCTTGAAAGGCCGAATATGCAGCCTATTAACAACATCACTAAAAATCTTGTTTATTCAGGTTCAAAAGATAATGTTAAAATGACAATGATTAACGGAAAAATCCTTTATGAAAACGGCGAATTTGTAAATATTGATAAGGAAGAAATATATTACAACGCTCAAAAAATAACAAACAGATTAAAAGAATAACAACAGCCGAGGCTCACATTATCGTGAACCTCGGCTGTTTTTCACTCCACAATTGATT
>CAVLCX010000295.1:0-2139 GCA_963661525.1 bacterium | reverse complement strand
TATTCAGAAAAAGTAATGGACCACTTTACAAATCCGCGAAATGTTGGTAAAATTGAAGATGCTGACGGTGTAGGTGAAGTTGGTAACGCTAAGTGCGGCGATATAATGAAAATGTATATTAAGGTAAGTGATGACGGAATTATCGAAGATGTTAAGTTTAACACTTTCGGTTGTGCATCTGCTATTGCTTCAAGTTCAATGGCTACTGAAATGATTAAAGGTCAGCCTATTGATAAAGCATTGGAGCTTACTAATAAAGCAGTTGTTGAAGCGCTTGACGGTTTACCACCGGTAAAAATTCATTGCTCAGTATTAGCAGAAGAAGCAGTTAAGGCTGCTGTAAAAGATTATTATGATAAAAAAGGCATAGAATACGACCATGCAAAGTTTGCAAGCGTTGACTGTGCAGAGTGCGGAGTACACAACTAATATGATTACTGATATTCAGCAAGAGATAATTAAATTAAAAAAAGAAAAGGATATTTGTATCCTTGCACATTGCTATCAATCACCGGAGATATTGGAAGTTGCCGACTTTGTCGGTGACTCCTTTGCTCTTTCTGTTGAAGCTTCAAAAGTTAGTAACAAAATCGTTATTATGTGCGGTGTTCGCTTTATGGCTGAAACTGTTAAGATATTATCACCGGATAAAACTGTTTATTTGGCAAATCCCGATGCCGGATGCCCTATGGCAGAAATGATGGACAAGGATGTTATTTCGCTTGTAAAAGAGCAGTATCCCGATTATACGGTTGTAGCATATATTAACACCACAAGTGAGCTTAAAACCATTTGCGATGTATGTGTTACATCTTCGTCTGCTTTAAAAATCTGCAAGCAAATAGAAAATGATAATATTCTTTTTATACCTGATTGCAATCTTGGTGATTGGATTTCAAAGCAACTTCCTGAAAAGAATTTTAAGCTTTTAAGCGGCGGTTGCCCAACTCACGCAAGAATGGGTGAGCGTGATGTTGAAAAAGCAAAGAAAGCTCATCCTAATGCACTTTTCCTTGTTCACCCTGAATGTGTACCTGATGTAGTTAAACACGCCGATTATGTGGGTTCTACAACCGGTATTATGAAATTTGCCAAGGAAAGTGATGCAAAGGAATTTATTATCGGTACTGAAAACAGTATTGTTACTCATCTTCAAATGTCTTGCCCGGATAAAATGTTTTATCCTTTATCTAAAGATTGCGTATGCCATAATATGAAGGCAACCACACTTGTTGATGTACTTAATTGCTGTAAGGGTACTTTCGGTGAAGAAATTACTCTTGATGAAGAAACATATATCGGTGCAAAAAGATGTATTGATGAAATGATAAGGCTTGGTTAAATGAGTAAAAAATGTATTATCGCAATGAGCGGTGGCGTTGATTCCAGCGTTGCCGCTTTTTTAATGAAAGAAAACGGATATGAATGCATCGGCGCTACAATGAAACTCTATGATAATGAAGACATTGGTATCAATAGAGAAAAGACTTGTTGCTCGCTTGATGATATTGAAGATGCCAGAGCGGTTGCAAGGCGTCTTTCAATGCCATATTATGTGTTTAATTTTAAAGATGAATTTGAAGAAAAAGTAATAAATAAGTTTATAAAAACATACGAAAACGGTGGTACACCTAATCCTTGTATTGACTGTAATAGGTATCTTAAATTTGAAAAGCTTTTTCAGCGTATGTATGAACTTGGGTTTGATTATGTAGTTACGGGCCATTATGCAATTGTAGAGGAAAAGGACGGCTGGTTTTATTTAAAAAAGGGTAAGGATGATACTAAAGACCAAAGCTATGTATTATATTCCCTTACTCAAAATCAGCTTTCACATATAAAGTTTCCTTTGGGCGAATATTCAAAGGTTGAAATCCGTAAAATTGCCGAAGAGCAGAGGTTTTTAAATGCCCGTAAGCGTGACAGTCAGGACATTTGCTTTGTTCCTGACGGTGACTATGCTAAATTTATTGAAAATCATTTAGGCAAAACATATCCGGACGGTGATTTTGTTGATATTAACGGTAATGTTATCGGCAGGCACCACGGAATTATCAGGTATACAAACGGGCAGAGAAAAGGGCTTGGAATTGCTTTTGGTAGGCCTATGTATGTTGCAGATAAAAATATTGAAAAAAA
>CAVLCX010000294.1:0-2146 GCA_963661525.1 bacterium | reverse complement strand
CAGTCAACCGTAGCTGTAACATCCCTGAGTGCGTAAAGCTTTTTATCACATGGTGCCATATTTCCCGTTTGACCTGCAATAACCAAACCGATGTTTTTCGCTTTTTCTTTAAATTCTTTTGGTGCCATAGCTGTTGAAAAGCCGGGTATGGCTTCAAGCTTGTCAATAGTTCCGCCGGTAAAACCTAAACCCCTGCCGCTCATTTTGGCAACTGTACATCCTGCCGCGCAGGCAATCGGTGCAACTATAAGTGTGGTTTTGTCACCCACACCGCCTGATGAATGTTTATCAACAGTCGAATTTCCAAATTCGCTCAAATCAAGCATATCACCGCTGTGAGCCATAGCAAGAGTTAAATAGGCAGTTTCTTCATTATCCATTTTGTTAAAATAGACAGCCATTGCAAGTGCCGCCGCCTGATAATCGGGAATATCGCCTTTTGTATATCCTTTTACAAAAAATTCGATTTCCTCTTTTGTAAGCTTTAAGCCTTGCTTTTTATGCTCTATTATATCTGTCATTCTCATAGTATCACGCAGACTTTCTTATAGTTTAAAAGAATGGGGAAGAAGTTCTCCTAATTTTAATTCTTTTATTTTTTCGCCGTTTTCAAGTATTATCAAAAAATTTTCTTTGCAAAACTCGCTCATAACCTGCCTGCAAATTCCGCACGGGTAGCAAAAATCATTGCCCGAACCTGAAATTGCTATTTTTTCAAATTCATATTCGCCGTCGCTTATTGCTTTGAATATTGCAACTCTTTCTGCGCAAACAGTTGCGGGGTATGATGAATTTTCGATATTCGCACCTGTGTATATTTTTCCGCTTTTTGTCAATAGGCAGGCTCCGACTTTAAATTTTGAATATGGGCAGTAACTTCTGCTTTTAGCTTCTTTTGCAATTTTTAATAATTCTTTATTATCCATAATTTCACCTACTGCCTGATTAAATTATATACATTTTCACCCTCAAGCTGTTCATTTATACCGAAAAGTGAAAGTGCTGTGTTGCAAACAACACCGAATCCGTCAATAGTTTTTAAATTTGTGCATTTAAGTGATTTTGAATATATGATAAGCGGTACATACTCTCGTGTGTGGTCTGTTCCTTTATATCCGGGGTCACACCCGTGGTCTGCCGTTATCATCAGAAAGTCATCATCTTTAAGATTATTGCAAAGTTCAGGTAAGCACCTGTCAAATTCACTTATTGCTTTTGCGTATCCGTCAATATCACGCCTGTGGCCGTACAGCATATCGCAGTCAACAAGATTGGTATAGCAAAGTCCGTCGAAATCACGCTTTGAAATATCAAGCGTTTTGGCAATGCCTTCTGTGTTGCCTGATGTAAAATAATGCTCGCTCAAACCCCTGTGAGCAAAAATATCATATATTTTGCCTACCGCTATGGTATCTTTCTTGTTTTCGCACAAAATATCAATAAGTGTTTTGCCCGGCGGTTCAAGTGAAAAATCGTGCCTTCGTGGTGTTCTTATAAAGTTCCCGTTTTCGTCTTTAACAAAAGGCCTTGCAATTACTCTGCCTACTGCATATTTGCCTTTAAGTATTTTTCTTGCAATTTTGCAGTAGTTATATAATTCCTCATCACTTACTATGCTTTCGCACGCCGCAATTTGGAATACGCTGTCAGCCGAGGTATAAACAATCAATTTTCCTGTTTTTATATGCTCGTCACCATAATCTTTAATAACCTGTGTGCCGGAATACGGCTTGTTGACAAGCGTTTTTCTTCCGCATTCTTTTTCAAATTCATCTATTACTTCTTTCGGAAAACCGTTTGGAAAAGTCGGAAGTGGCTTATTAGATATAATTCCAGCCATTTCCCAGTGGCCCGTGGTGGTGTCTTTGCCGATAGAAAGCTCCCTCAACCTACCGTATGACGCATTGTGACTTGCCGAATTATCAAGCCCGACTCCGTCAATTGCAAGAAGTCCCATTTTTTGCATATTTGGTACTTTGAAATATTTTGATTTGGATATTGTTTTTATGGTGCTTGCGCCCTCATCACCGAAAGATTTTGCATCCGGTGCTTCGCCCACACCGAAAGAGTCAAGCACAATTATAAAGCCACGCATTATTATCCTTCTTTCATAATTTTGATAAGCCTGCTTGTGCCAAGTCTGTTC
>CAVLCX010000293.1:1204-2149 GCA_963661525.1 bacterium | reverse complement strand
GGGGAGTGAATTGTGCAAAGCACAAGAGACACGAGGCTCCAAATTCATTTATGAATTTGGCAGAAACAGTACAGTGTACTGTTTCGTAGCAAGTGAGAATAAAACAGCTCCCACTCGCAAAACACAAAATTTATATCACTTTCTCAAAGTCTACCAGCGTGTTCTTAATTCACTTTTTCTCTCATAGTATTTTGGTGAAATTCAAGTGCTTTGTCAATTGCATCTTTTCCTGCATTTTGAAATGGTTCTATTACGCTGAAAACATGAGGTAACGACTTTCCGTATTCCTTTCCGTAATCTGCAATTTCGCAGTCAACACCATTGCTTTTAAGCAGTTCATATAACCTTTTCGTCTGGCTGTGTGCCAAGGTATCACCGCTGCTTGTAATCAAATATGTAGGCGGCATTGCATTTGCATAAGGTAATATTTTATCAAAATCCATATATTCATATGTGGCTTTATTCTTATAGTCAGTTCCCCAAAGCGGTTTTGTATACACGCTGAAAAGGCCGCCGTCCTTCATAAATGAAACGGGTGAAGTCAAAAGAAGTGCAGAAAGTTCAATGTCGGCATTTTCTGTTTCAAAAACATCGCGAAGTTCAGCACTCTGTAAAAGAACACTTGCATATGCCGCAAGTTGACCGCCTGCCGAATCACCGGTAAGCATAATATTTTCTTTATCACAAGGGTATTCATCAATATTTTCGCCAATCCATTTCAATGCAGACATAATATCTTTAATCTGTTCGTTAACAGAAACATCGGGAACAAGGCGATAATTCAAATTAAAAACGACATATCCCCTATCTGCAAGTGCGCGGCAATAATATTCATTAAGCCCCTTATCGCCATACATCCATCCGCCGCCGTGAATATCTATAATCACAGGCAATTTATCCGTATTTTCTATACAGTTTGGATAAAGCACATCGAGTTTATGATAA
>CAVLCX010000293.1:0-1194 GCA_963661525.1 bacterium | reverse complement strand
GGCGGGGTTTGCTTTGCGTGTTTATTTTTATCCCCTCCGTCGCAAAAACGCCAAACCATTTGCATAAATTTAACAATAGGATTTTTAGAAATACCCTTACCGCTTTCATCTTTATATTCCACTGTATCTGATTTAACCATAGCTCCTACATAAATAACATTTTTATCGTTGTCATATCTAGGCAAAGTAGTCAGATTAACAAAAGCAACGGCAATCACAATAATTGCAACAATAACAATTAAGATAATTTTCAATGCTTTCCCCTTCTTTTTCTTTGTTTTAGTTTGAGTTTCCATATAAAATCCTCTTTCGTTATTATGTGTATACCAAAATTTTACACTAATAAAAAGATATTGTCAATTTCAAATATTTAATTATATGTTATCTCTTGCTTTCAGCTTTTTCTTTCTCTTTTTTCAAATTAAAAGCTGTCAGCATTATGTACCCTGCGAATATAGGAACAATCTCAATCAGCGCAGTTTCTTTGAATATAAGCAGCATTATTAAATCAACAACTAAAATCAAAGCACTTACTGCCGAAAAAATATATTTCTTATTAACCAAAAATGCAAGAAATACATTTATCCCCATAGTACCGGAAAAAGCCAATGAACCAATACAATGTGCTAAATATTGCGGATACTTACTGTAATCAAAATCAAATAGCAATGTCATTGCCATTCCGATTGCAGAAATTATAAGTAAAACAATATAAAATTTGTATTTAGTTTTAGAAAAAGCAACAATTATATTTGACGAAAGAGCCATATATGTCACAACACCCCATATCGTAAATAATATGTGATGTTTAAGTCCTACGGTTGATAATGCACTTTCGTTTCCAAAAAGACCACATATCGTCAAGTAATATATTGACATAATTATCGCAAATAAAGTTAAAATAAATGATATTGTTTTATTCATCATATTACCTTGCTTGTTTTATTCTAATAAATATCAGCCAAGAATCGCCAATAAACAGCAAAAAGCAGCGAAAAATCGGTGCTTTCTATGGCAGGGGCAGAAGAGGAATATGCCCTCTTGCGGTGCCCAAAATATGGTGCAATCCGCCATATTTTGACCGCTGCGCCATCTTCGCCTCGCTTCATCTGCCGCCGGCAGCGCTCGGTGACGAAGCCCGGCACGCGGTTTTGGAGCGAAAAGCACGCTTTCAGTTAAGCCGCGTGTCAAAAT
>CAVLCX010000292.1:0-2155 GCA_963661525.1 bacterium | reverse complement strand
TGCAATTTCGATATACCAATCGCAGAAAACATCCCAAATAAAGTCATAAAGCTTCTGAATTGCAATACCGAGTTCATACTTTTCAAGATTATCGGTAACATCTTTTGCAAGAGTATTAACCTTTGATACAATCCATTCATCTTCAACCGCAAGTTCACTTGGAAGTCCGTCATATTTGAAATCATCTGTAAGATACATCAAAACAAAACGAGCTGCATTCCAAAGCTTATTTGCAAAATTACGCGATGCTTTAACTTTTTCATCAGAAAAGCGCATATCATTACCCGGTGAATTACCTGTTGCAAGAGTAAATCTTAATGCATCAGCACCGTATTCATCTATTATTTCAAGCGGGTCAATACCGTTGCCGAGAGATTTAGACATCTTTCTGCCCTGGGCATCACGCACAAGACCGTGAATAAGAACAGTATCAAACGGTGCTTTATCTGTATAAGCAAGACCGGAGAAAATCATACGACTTACCCAGAAGCCGATAATATCATAACCTGTAACAAGGGTATTAGTTGGATAATAGTGCTTCAAATCCTCTGTATCATCAGGCCAACCGAGAGTTGAAAAAGGCCAAAGAGCAGATGAAAACCAAGTATCAAGTGTATCAGGGTCTTGCTTTATATTTTCACTTCCACATTGAGAACACTTACAAGGGTCTTGCTTTGCTACGGTAGTTGCACCGCAATCATCACAATACCAAGCAGGAATTCTGTGTCCCCACCAAAGCTGGCGTGAAATACACCAATCGCGTGAGCCGCGCATCCAGCTCATATAATTTTTCTTGAAACGCTCAGGAACAAATTTAATGTCCCCGTTTTCAACTGCATCAATAGCAGGGCCTGCAAGTGGGTCCATTTTAACAAACCATTGTTTAGAAACCATAGGTTCAATATTAGTATGGCATCTGTAACAAGTACCCACATCATGCTTAAGAGGTTCAATTTCCTTAATGTATCCGCCTGCTTCAAGGTCGGCAAGAATAGCTTTTCTTGCTTCAAGAGTAGTCATACCCGCATACTTGCCGCAATCAAGAACTTCAGGTTCATTTTGGGTTGCTTTGCCGCTTTTAATAATTTCATCGGCAGCTTCCTTATCAGACTTACCTGTCATATGACCGTCATAAGTAAAAGTACGAATAATAGGAAGATTGTGGCGAAGTCCTACTTCAAAGTCATTAGGGTCATGCGCCGGAGTGATTTTAACAACACCTGTACCTTTAGTCATATCGGCATGTTCATCACAAACAATCGGAATTTCCTTATTAAGAAGCGGAAGAATAACATGGCAGCCGTGAAGATGTTTATATCTCGGGTCATCACCGTTAATTGCAACAGCGGTATCACCAAGCATAGTTTCAGGGCGGGTAGTAGCAAGTTCAAGCTTTTCACCCGTTTCTTTTACTTCATAAAGAAGATGCCAGAAGTTCGAATCCTTTTCTTCATATTCAACCTCGGCGTCAGAAATTGAAGTGTTACAATGCGGGCACCAGTTAACCATACGGTTACCGCGATAAATAAGGTCTTTTTCATAAAGGCCTACAAATACTTCCCTAACAGCCTTGCTGCATCCTTCATCAAGGGTAAAGCGTTCTCTGTCCCAATCGCAAGACGAACCCATCTTTTTAAGCTGTTCAATAATTCTGCCGCCGTATTGCTTTTTCCAATCCCAAGCACGCTCAAGGAATTTTTCACGTCCGAGGTCGTCCTTAGTAAGACCCTCTTTACGCATAGCCTCAACAATCTTTGCCTCTGTTGCGATAGAAGCGTGGTCAGTGCCCGGAAGCCACAAGGTATCGTAGCCTGCCATTCTGTGATAACGAATAAGAATATCCTGAAGTGTATTATCAAGTGCGTGACCCATATGAAGCTGGCCTGTAATATTCGGAGGCGGAATAACTATTGTATAAGTCTTTTTGCCTTTTTCTCTTTTAGCGTGAAAATACTTTTTATCACACCAAAACTGATAGGTACGGTCCTCAACCTCGCTCGGGTCGTACTGCTTTGCAAGTTCCTTTGCCATAACAATCTCCTTAAAAAATATAGTATATTTTGCTTTATAAAAAGCAAAACGCTTCCGCCTCAAGTTGAGACGAAAGCGAAAAATTCCGTGGTACCACTCAAATTGCATCAATTAAACATAATGC
>CAVLCX010000291.1:0-2155 GCA_963661525.1 bacterium | reverse complement strand
TTATAATGGTTATGTGTCTTATGTGGAGCGGGCCGTATACAATTTGCTTATTCACAGTAGCATTTTTTATTTTCATAAAAGATACTCATTATGCAAGCCGCAAATTTGATATAATAAACATTATTTTATTTGCATTATTATTCTCACCGTCGATAATAAACAAAAACATTTCTTTCTACAAAATGCAGTTTTCTGTGCTTGCGCTTTTCATTCTTGTTTTAGCGGATATAATCATAACCCGCAAAAAAATCACAGAAAATAAAGGAAGTCAAATAGCAACACAAAAATAATTGCATTATAAAATTTTATACCGAAACAAATAAGGGTTTAGCTCACTTTTGTGTGCTAAACCCTTATTTAAACTTATTTAATTATTCTTCATCGCTTGAAAGCTTAAGCACTGCAAGGAATGCTTCCTGCGGCACTTCAACCTGACCAAACTGGCGCATACGCTTTTTACCTTCTTTTTGCTTTTCAAGAAGTTTTTTCTTACGCGTTACATCACCGCCATAGCACTTGGCAAGTACATCTTTGCGAAGTGCTTTAACAGTTTCTCTCGCAATAACCTTTCCGCCGATTGCAACCTGAATAGGAATTTCAAACAAATGGCTTGGAATATGCTTTTTAAGCTGTTCGGCGATTCTTCTTGCACGGGCATACGCTTTTTCCCTATGAATAATAAACGAAAGTGCGTCGATAATATCCCCGTTCAAAAGAACATCGACCTTGCACAAATCACTCTTTCTGTAATCAGAAAGTTCATAATCAAATGACGCATAGCCCCTTGTTCTTGACTTAAGGTCATCAAAGAAATCATATATAATTTCATTAAGCGGCATTTCATAGTGAATATCAACACGGTCAGTTGTAATATATTTCATATCTTTAAAAATACCGCGCCTATCCTGGCACATATCCATAACCGTGCCGACATAATCACTCGGAACATAAATATATGCGTTTGCAAAAGGCTCTTCGCAATAATCAATATATGCCGGGTCAGGATAATTAGTCGGGTTATCAATTTCCACCATTGAACCATCGGTCATATGAATTTTATATACAACACTCGGAACAGTTGTAATAAGGTCAAGATTATATTCCCTTTCTAACCTTTCCTGAATGATTTCAAGGTGAAGCAGACCTAAAAATCCACACCTGAAACCGAATCCGAGAGCGCCCGATGTTTCCGGCTCATAAGAAAGTGAAGCGTCGTTTAGCTGCAATTTTTCAAGTGCGTCACGCAAATTTTCATAATCTGCACCGTCTGCCGGATACACACCGCAGAATACCATTGGATTAACCTTACGGTAACCCGGCAAAGCTTCAGGCGCAGGGTTAGTTGCAAGTGTAACCGTATCACCAACTCGTGCGTCACCTACTGTTTTAATCGAAGCTGTAATATAACCTACTTCACCTGCGCAAAGTTCATCTGCCTTTTCAAGTGAGGTTGCACGCATATAGCCGACTTCAACTACTGTAAATTCAGCATCGGTTGCCATCATACGCATAGTATCCCCGGCTTTGATTTTACCGTCCATAATTCTAACATAAACTATTACACCGCGATATGAATCGTAAACCGAATCAAAAATCAAAGCCTTAAGCGGCTTATCATCATCACCCTGCGGCGGTTTAATTTCATTAACTATATATTCAAGCACTTCTTCAACATTTTGGCCTGTTTTAGCACTTACCCTCGGTGCGTCCATACACGGAATGCCGATAACATCTTCAACTTCCTGCGCCACCCTTTCAGGTTCGGCGGCAGGTAAATCAATTTTGTTTATAACAGGTAAAATATCAAGGTCATGGTCAAGTGCAAGATAAGTATTTGCAAGAGTTTGCGCTTCAACACCCTGCGAAGCGTCAACTATTAAAATTGCCCCCTCACAAGCTGCAAGTGAGCGCGAAACTTCATAATTAAAGTCAACATGGCCCGGAGTATCTATAAGGTTAAATTCATAAAGCTCACCGTTTTTAGCTGTATAATCAAGCTTTACCGCATGAGCCTTAATTGTGATACCGCGTTCACGCTCCAAATCCATATCATCAAGTATCTGCTCTTGCATATCACGCTTTGCTACTGAGCTTGTAAGCTCCAGCAGCCTGTCTGCAAGAGTAGATTTACCATGGTCAATATGGGCAATTATTG
>CAVLCX010000290.1:0-2166 GCA_963661525.1 bacterium | reverse complement strand
GCCTGACTTGTCCTGCGTGACTGAATACGCCCTCGAACAATCTGCGATGAATCGAAAGCCACTCGGCAGGGGAGAACTGAAACGCTTTTTCGCCTAATAACTTTGCAATTCTTGCCGAAACAATATCCGCCTCTTTGGTCTCATTCTCCGTTTCGGTGCGTACAGAACGCTGTTCGTAGTAACTGTGAATACGCTTTTGCGCCTCGTCGATTGTAATTTTACCCTCGATATGCTCTTTTGCGGTGTCTAACAAATAGTCAGAAGTATTCAGCCCGTCAACAGCCTGCAAACCGATGGCAGTTTGCCACGCTTCGCTTTTTTCGGCTTTGTCGGGTTCGCCTTGCTTTATATATTCTTCAAGTTCAAATTGCCAATTTTTATCCGGCATATTTGCACCTCTTTCTTACAATTCTTCAGCCTTAAAGGTTGTATATCCCTCGTAATAGTAACTGTGGTCGATACCTTTCATATAAACTTCACGGCTGTTTATTTCATCGGTAAGTGCATTTTTTAAAAGCACCTTAATTTCAATATCTTTAATCGGACTGCGTTCCATTGCGAGGAGATAATCTTCTTTATCAACCTTGCTCCAGTCTACAACTTTGCCGATTTCGTTTTTCAAGATATGGTCAAGCCAAATGCGAGTGCTGCGACCGTTGCCCTCACGAAATGGGTGGGCTATGTTCATCTCAACATACTTTTCTACTATCTCGTCAAAAGTTGACTGCGGCATTTTGTCAATATTTTCAAGTGCCGCTTGTAAGTAGATAAGAGGTGCAAAACGAAAATTGCCCTTTGCCATATTGACCGTGCGAATTTCTCCGGCAAAATCGTAAATCTCATCAAAAAGATATTTATGAATTGTTTGCAATGTTGCAAATTTACCTGCCGGAAGAGTATCGAGTAAGCCTGTTTCAAAAAGCTCAACAGCCCTTTTCTTGCTGATGCGTTCCTCTTCACGGGCAAGGTCGGCAGAGCTTGTCAGACCTAATTTATTTTCAAGTGCCATATTGCACCTCCAAAACGAATTACTGTTTCTGATTATGGATTTCTTTTAAGTCCTCGATAGCAAGAACGGGATCCATTGTGTGGAAAATCATATAGTTGCGTTTCATAGTCAGGGCAGGGGCTTGCTTATAAATTTTTGCACTGTCCTCACCGTTATAATAATGCCAATAACGATAGATATAGCCTATCCAATACAGCATATCGGCAGAGAATATTTCGCCATTGCTTGTAAGCATTTCACCTGCATTGGTGGCAACCTCTTCAAGCAAATATTCTTCTCCTGCCCACTGCATACGGTTGTAAGTCGAATCCAGTTCCTTTGCAACATCGGACATCATAAACGCCTTGATAAATGCGACGCTGTCATATTTTTTTTCGGCAGATAATTCAAACAATCTTCCTTGAATATCACAGAGTTTTAACTGAATTTCGTTCATTGTTTTCCTCCGCTCTTAGCCTCGTCGAGTATTTCATCAAAGTACATACCTTCACGGCGATAATTTTTGCAAATATCATTTGCAAGAGAAATGCCTTTTGCACGGTTTTCTTCGGCTATTTCTTTTATGAACTGTCTTTCAAGGTAAGAAAGTTCAACCTCCGCTTCTATGCGAACAGCGTCACAGCCCTTTTGTGAAATAACCACATACTGCTTGCCGAGTTGAAGGGCAGAAAGACTGTTGATAAGCGCCATATCGGTAACATTGCCGACAAAAAAGTTGTCGATAACGAAAAACATACGGTCATTTGCGATATTGCCGATAACCAAATCTTTATCTCGTGTCATATCACGGTACTTATTGTAAAAAGGCGTACCGTTTATTTTTTCCATTTTTCCTCTGTGATATGCGACCAGCATTGCCCAATCGATATTTGCCGGTACTTCAATTTGTGCAAGATTATCCGTATTTACGGAAACAATGTAGAACTTAGATTTTTCATAGTCGCAAATCAAAGTGAGTGCCTGACCGGGATCGGTTCCCATATAAAAACCTTTGCCAAAATCACATTGCTTTCGGCTCTTTGGCTCAATAGTACCCTCAATGCCTGACTTTGAACCGTGATAAAGAAGAACTCGGTTTGAGTCAAGTTTAATTGCTTTCGACTCATCTGCAATTTTTTTTAGAACCATATCATAAACAGGGACTTGCTTTTCCCTGC
>CAVLCX010000289.1:0-2173 GCA_963661525.1 bacterium | reverse complement strand
AGCACATTATTTGAGAGGTGATTATAATGCCGGCATATCCGGAAGCATATTTGAGCGATGTTGTTGAAAATCAAGGCAAACTTTTTGACCTTGTATCACAGAATTATCCCGATAAAGATACTTTTGACTTTATCAACACCTATATGATAAGTAAAACGAGAAAAAGTATTGATGAAGCTCAAGCCTATGTGAATACAATGAGCGCTCCCGAATTGTGGGATTATTTCTGCAAAACCGATGATTTTGAACTAAAAAACGGTAAGGCTATCGAGGGCTTTATGCCTGATTGGATAGGCGAATTTTATGCCTATTATCAGTGGTATTACAATATTCCGAGCAGTGAAGTAGTCAAAAAAGTACCTGTAAATTTTTTAATGAAAGCATACAGTGGACTTCACGATTTGGAACTCGATTTAGCCGTTAAAAAAGTCGGTGCAGTACAATGAAAATAGTTTGCTTTCATAATCCGGATGAGGAAAATGGATATTTGAGTAATTGGTATCCGAGTAGGTTTACTGTAAATAATGTAAACTTTTCCTCAATGGAACAATATATGATGTATAAAAAAGCCGTGTGCTTTGGTGATAAAAACACGGCAGATAAAATACTTGCGACGGATGATGTTGCTGAAATAAAAGCACTCGGCAGGCTTGTCGCAAATTATAACGAAAGCCGTTGGAACGGTGTTCGTCAAATTGTTGTTTTTGAGGGATTGTTTGCAAAGTTTTCTCAAAATGAGGGTTTGAAGAAAGAGCTTAAAGCAACAGAAAATTGTATTTTGGCGGAATGTGCAGTCAAGGACAGAATATGGGGGATCGGTTTGTCAATGAACGACCCTAATAGGTTTAAAGTTGACAAATGGAATGGACAAAATCTCCTTGGATATGCCCTTATGATGGTGCGTGAAAGGTTGTAATCGTCTTTTTCTTGGGGACAGCGCTCATTTTTCAAGAGCATCAAAAAAGCATCAATTTTCATCAAAAACTATAAAGACAAAAACGAACAGCACTTTCTAATCCGGAATGTGCTGTTTTTATGCGTAATTTTAGAGGGACTGTATTTTGACACGCGGCTTAACTGAAAGCGTGCTTTTCGCTCCAAAACCGCGTGCCGAGGGTTCAAGTCCTTCTGCCCCTGCCATAAAGAGGCTACAAAAAAGATGTAGCCAAAGAAAACCCCGATTTTATCGGGGGTTTTCGCCATTTATACGGCAAAATTTCAGCAAACGATTCTGTAGATATAAAAAAGGTATTTTCCCTTTGTTGGATGTCTTGAACCCTCACACAACCGAATATCCGATACGCAGGCAGATAGAAATCAAAAATCTATCTGCTTTTTTTATTACCCTCAAAAAGGAGAAAACAGATATGTTACAGAAAGAATTAGCCAAACGGCTCAGGGCTCGGTACGACACCAAGATAGACGGCGGCGGATGGCTGGAGGTGTCCTCGGACGGCATCCCCCTCTGCAGGATAAAATACAACGGTCAGTATTTAAGCAATGCTGACAAAAGCCTCTCAGATGAATACCGCAGTAAAATTGCAGACATTCAGGATGAGATTTCTACAGTGCGGGAATATGTCGGGCTTTACGAACACGCACCGCAAATGCAAGCTGCCGATGTCTCTGATTACAGACAGCTTGCCGCCTTCGGCGATACGGTGCTGGCGGCAACCTACAGCGAAAAAAACGGCTTTATGTTTTGCACATGGAAACAGAATGCAGACGGCGATTCGGTGTTTTGGGGAGATTACTCGCCGAACTATGAATATGTCAAGGAAGCCTTTGCCGTGCGCTCCGGTCTCGTAAGCAAACACCGCCTCTTTTCCGAAAAGGAATCGGCAGACCTCTATTGCTGTTTGGACTTTGCCAAGGCCAACTGCGAAACGCTGACCTATGAACAGGAACGGCAGCTTGATAAGCTCCAAGAAAAGCTCACGGATGCATATCCCTCCCTCGAAGCCGAGCCGCCGACCTTTGAACAGTCAGCAGCCCCACAACAGAATATGTAATACTACCAATCGCCCTTCGGTTACACAAAAACCGGAGGGCTTTTTCTATTTCACAGCAAGGAGACCGGCTATGAAAAGTCAAGATAAAAATTAAGACTGAGGAGAAAAAGGAATATTAAATTTCAAAAGTTTGAAAATAACTCTGATAAGTTTAGAAGCAC
>CAVLCX010000288.1:0-2174 GCA_963661525.1 bacterium | reverse complement strand
GTGGCATAGTAAACCCTTTTACACTAATATTTGGCATAATTATAGCATTTATTAAATTATATGTCAATAGATTTGAGGCAATTTTTAGCCTAAAATATTTACAATTTTTTAACATTTATTTACAAAATATCACAAAAATATCACAAAAAACAGCAGAAGCTCACGCTTCTGCTGTTTTTCTACTTGTAATCTTTAATACTTTGCTTAATTATTTTAGTAGTGGTTTCATTCTTCTTAACTTGAGATGAAATCACAATTTGCGGATACCATTTTGACGCACCCAAAAAGTTATTTGCTATTCCCTTTTCATTACAAATAACCTGCGGGTAACGCACCAAGTTTTTAGGCATAGCTTTAAGCTTATTATTATCATCCCTTGCCACGCCTACTATTACAAATCTGAAATCTTGGTGATAAGAAGTTGGGCAGGAAATAGTGATAAGGGTATCATCCCTGGTAGGCGAAACATTTGTATTATAAATAAATCTGTAATGCAATCTTTCAAAAAATTCAAGTGAGCTTGACGGGGTTTGCTGTTCGGTTACATTATACGGGAAAATATAACCGTTATCATCACTCGCTTTAGTATTGGTATAAAAAGCACCGATGATTTTAAAATTATAATCCTGTGTTAAATCGGAATAAGACACAAAGCCTGACGCCGAATTATTATACGCATCAATAGATGAATAATATTTTTCAAGCGAATCATCATTAAGGTAAACCACAAAATTTGTGGTTTTAGCACCTTTTTGTGATGCTTCGGCATACGGGCTTTTACCGTCTGCCTTTGCTAAAACTGGTGATTTAAGCTTAATATCCCCGATAGTTATATACCCTGCCATATTAGGATTTTGCCCGTAAAGGTCACAATATTTTTCCATAATACCCGACGGGAAAGAAACATCAGTATATTTCTTTTCATACTTATGGATATAAGCGGTTTTTGATGATTTAATTGCACCGCCTATACCGAAAACGCACGCAAAAAACAGCGCTATAATTATTACTATTATAATAGTAGGTTTTATCGCTTTTTTAAGCTTTGAATAATCAAGCTTTTTAAAATCAAGGCTTGGCTTTTTCACTTTGCGCTTTTTAGCTTCGGGTTCACCCTGCAATGATTTTTCATTTGAAAAATCGGTATGCGGCTTAGGCGGAGCAAGAGATTCATCAATATGCCTTTCGCCCGGCAAATCATTATTATCACGCTTTGCCTGAAATTCCTTTAAAATTTCATCAATGCTGTTTGTTTCAAAATCTTTATTATCTTCACTCATAATTATTTAATAATAACCTTTTTAACATCATCTATTGCTTTTTCAAGCATTTTATCAAGATTAGGTATCTTTTGCTCGGCTTTAATTACATCATCAATATGCGGCCTTGTTTTAGGGTGCTTTGGTGTAAATACCGTACAGCAATCCTCATAAGGCTGAATGGAAATATCAAAAGTATCAATCTTGCGTGAAACTGCGATAATTTCTTCTTTATCCATACCGATACAAGGCCTGAAAACAGGCATATCTGCCGCACAATCGGTACAAGCAAGAGCATACATGGTTTGGCTTGCAACCTGGCCCACGCTTTCACCGGTAATAAGAGCGGTACAGTTTTGCATTTCGGCAATTTTCTGCGAAAGCTTCATCATAAGGCGGCGCATAATAATTGTAAAATACTCCTCCGGGCAGTAATCCCTTATAGCTTCCTGAAGTTCGGTAAAAGGTACAACATAAGTTGTGATAACACCCGAATAGCGTGCTACTTTTTTAAGCAAGTCCATAACTTTCATCTCTGCAAGTTCCGATGTATAAGGCGGAGATGCAAAATGAACAGCACAAAGTTCAATTCCCCTTTTCGCCATCATATATGCCGCAACGGGAGAATCAATACCGCCGCTGATAAGTATAGCCGCCCTGCCGTTAGTGCCGGTAGGCATACCGCCTGCGCCCCTGATATTATTACCCCTTACGAAAGCATATTTTTCCCTGACTTCAACTGTTACAATAATATCGGGATTATGCACATCAACTTTTAAATTATTGAATTTTGAAAGGATATAGCCGCCGAGTTCCCTGCTGATTTCAGGTGATTTCATAGGGAATTTTTTATCCGAGCGTTTAGCTTCAACCTTAAAAGTTTTAACGCTTGAAAGTTCGTCATAAAGATATTCG
>CAVLCX010000287.1:0-2176 GCA_963661525.1 bacterium | reverse complement strand
AAAAGGAATTTGCACGCAAGCAAATGGATTGTTACCAAGATGACAAGAAAAAAGAGCTTGCAGTAAAACGAAAAGAGTTAAGCAAGCTCAAGCAGCGTACAAACGAGATAGACAATTTAATACAACGGCTTTATGAAGATAATGTAAGCGGCAAAATATCCGATGAGCGTTATGCTACCTTATCTGTTTCTTATGAAAAAGAACAAAAGAAAATCAAAGCCGAAATACCAGAGCTTGAATCCTATCTTTCATCTGAAACCGACAAGTCGGAAAGCTTACAAAAATTCATCAACAAAGTCAAACAAATCACGGAGTTAAAGGAACTTACACCGGAACTCATACACGAATTTATTGACAAAATCGTGGTTTATGCACCAAGATACCTTAACTCAAAACGAGTTCAAGTTATCGACATTCACTACAACGGTGTAGGCATACTAAGAGAACTTACACCCAAGAAATGGGAAATGCGTTTCAACACCACCTGTCAAAACGCAAACAAAAAACGGCATAGCATCGCTACACCGTTAAAATCTAATACTTATTTTAAATTACAAAAGCCATCTCTGGGACACACCTTCCTTATGAAGGGTGTCCCAATTCCGAGCTTTTATTTTTATGATATGATAAATTATGTTTATTTTTCTTTGTCAAAGTGTTAATGTTTATATTATAAAGTTAACGCAAAATCAATGCATTTTTTGAATAAATATTTTCTTTGCTTTTCTGTCATTGTCCATTCCCAAGATTTTTCATTTTCGTTTATCGGATGCTTGTCCGATGCGATAAGAATTGAAATTGAATTTAAGCCGAGATATTTGCTGACTGAATATATTGCAGATGTTTCCATATCAACTCCTACTGCACCCTTGCTTCGCCATAATTTTTCTTTAAAGAAAGTTTGACGATATACCGCGTCTGTTGATACGATAGGGAAATTATATGAATCATTTATAAATTCCGTTGCTTTTTCCAAAAGCATTGCATTAGGCTCAAAAAATTCAGCGTTTTCATAATAGTGTAGGGAAGTGCCTTCTTCACTAAAGGCTTTATTTGGTATTACAATGTCTCCACTGTTAATCTTGTCTGAAAAAGAGCCAAACATACCAATGGTTATTATATTTTCTACACCTAAAGCTGCAAGTGTTTCAACTGTGTCAACTGCTTGAGGCGCGCCGTATCCACCGTGTAAAAAGCAAGTATCTGTATTTTTAATAAAATAAATAGGACAAGAATTTAAAAAGCGTGGAAAATTATTGCTGATTTTTTTAGTCTTACAGTGTTTAGTTGTGTATTCAATACCGCCTCGCATAAAAAATAGAATTGCTGTTTTCGGCAGTTTGTCTATTTTATTACTGTGCGAACTTGCTATATGTTTTTTAGCAGTGATTATGGCAGGTGTATTATCTTTTTTAAATTTCCACATAGTTCTTCCTAATTAAAAATAAAGGGTGAACTGTGTTCACCCTCAAAGAGTTATTATAATTTTTTATCTTTATCAAGTGCTTTATCAACAGCGTTATGAATTGCCGATTCAAATCCGTCTACCTGAAGGGAAGTTACACCTTCAATAGTCGTGCCGCCCGGTGAACATACATTATCAATAAGCTGCCAAGGATGTTCATCACTTTCTAATATCATTTTTGCACTTCCCAAAACAGTTTGCGCAGCAATCATAAGTGCATCATTTTTCTTCATTCCGTTTTTAACACCGGCGCGTGCCATAGCGTCAATAAACATATAGGCAAATGCAGGTCCGCATCCGCCGATTACTCCGAAAAGAGGGAAGAAGCTTTCATCAAGGCAGAGAACCTTACCGATACCGTTTAATAGTAATTCAACATTGTTTTTATCTTCATCATTTACTAAATTATTAAAGCAATAAGCTGAAATTGCTTCGCTGACTTTTGCGTTGATATTAGGCATTACACGCACGATTTTAGCCTTACATTTTAAATTGCTTTCAATAAAATCAATAGTTTTACCTGCGGCTATTGAAATTAAAAGTTTATTGCCGACTTCACCGTCAATCGTATTCAAAACATAAGCCTGAATATTCGGCTTAACAGCAAGAAATATAATATCACTTGATGATACAACATCATTTTCACAATTGCATACATTTATATTTAAGCTTTTCTTAAGTTTTTCAGTTGAAGGTGCATATATATCAAAA
>CAVLCX010000286.1:0-2200 GCA_963661525.1 bacterium | reverse complement strand
CTATAAAGCAAATTACAAATATTTTTCTAAAAAAATTAAGAAAATATACTGTTTTTATAATAATGCTTGCAAATATTTGCATTTTGTAGCATAATTAGAAACGATAAAAAGTATGAGTTTTTATAAATTACATATATTTGAGAGGAAATACATTATGAAATGTGCAATAATTTTGGCCGGCGGTAAAGGCACAAGAATGAAAGCAACTTGCCCGAAAGTTATGTGTGAAGTGCTTTTTTCGCCTATGATTAGCTATGTTGTTGACGCGGTTAAAGAAGCTGGAGCAGAAGATATTTGCGTAATTACGGGATATAAGCACGAAGTTCTTGAAAAATACCTTGCTAAAAAGGACAGCAACATTGTAACCGCACTGCAAGAGCCGCAGCTTGGCACAGGCCATGCAGTTATGCAGGCACAAAAATTTATTGATAAGCATCTTGATGACGATATACTTATTTTAAACGGTGACGGTCCGCTTATGGACGCCCAAACAATTAACAAAGCTTATGATTATCATAAAGAAAACGGAAATTCAATCACACTTATCAGCGCACTTGTTGACGATACAAACGGAATAGGCCACATTAAGCGTGATGAAAACGGAACTCTTTTACGCATAGTTGAGCATAAAGACGCAACAGAAGAAGAAAAGAAAATTAACGAATCAAACGCAGGCTGCTATTGGTTTAGCGGAAAAGATTTAAGCTATGCACTTTCAAAAATCACAAATAACAATGTGCAAAACGAATATTACCTTACCGACAGCCTTGAAATTTTAATTTCAGCCGGCAAAAACACAGGCGCATATGTGGTTGAAAACAGTGAAGTTGTGCTTGGTGCGAATGACAGAAAGCAGCTTAACATTCTCAACAACATTATGAGAAGAAATATAAACGACAGCCTCATGCTCGGCGGAGTTGACATTCCCTGCACAGACGGTGTAATAATCGGCAAGGATGTAAAAATCGGCTCATCAACGGTTATTTTGCCTAACACAATCATTTTAGGCAACACCGTTATCGGCGAAAACTGCACAATAGGCCCTAACACATATATTGATAATTCAGAAATCGGTGACGATGTGATACTTGATAACTGCAAAATACTTGACAGCACGGTTGAAAGCGGTGTTGACGCAGGCCCGTTTGTAAAAGTAAGGGCAAATTCCACACTTAAAAAGGGTGTGCATATCGGCAATTTTGTTGAAGTTAAAAATTCAATTGTGGGCGAAGGGACAAAAAGCGCACATTTAACATATATAGGTGACAGCGATGTAGGCAAAGATGTAAACTTCGGCTGCGGCACCGTAACCTGCAACTATGACGGCAAAAACAAATCAAGATGCACCATAGGCGACGGGGTATTTATCGGCTGTAACACAAATCTTATTGCTCCTGTTGAAGTGGGCGAAAAGGCATACATTGCGGCAGGTTCAACCATTACGGATAACATACCTGACGATTCACTTGCGGTTGCAAGAGCAAGGCAGGTTATAAAAGAAAATTGGGTTAATATTAAAAAGCCATACAAGGAGAAAAAATAAGTGAAAAAGATATTGGCTGTATTTTGCTCACTGGTAATTATTGCTACAATATTTATTGCGTGTTCAAACATTCAGCAAACTTCAGGCGATAACGAGCAAGAATCGGAAAGTTCAAGCTCCACAACAGAATCAACAACAGCAAGAACAACTGAAAATTTATCAACCAAATTTAAAGAGGCTGAAACAAATAAAATTTACCCGGCGCTTAAAAAGGATTTTGATTCTTCTTTTCCATATGAAATTGCAAGCTACACAAGCTACTACCTTTCATCT
This sequence comes from bacterium, assembly GCA_963661525.1. Classification (GTDB taxonomy): domain Bacteria; phylum Bacillota; class Clostridia; order Oscillospirales; family Acutalibacteraceae; genus Eubacterium_R. Next base: position 384 of record CAVLCX010000286.1, on the reverse strand, counting down.
AACGAAACAAGAACGAAAAACATTCACGAAGCGGTTGACCATTTAAACGCAGTGGTTATCCCTGCCGGCAAAACCTTTTCTTTCAACCAAACGGTAGGCAAAAGAACCGTGCTTGCAGGGTATGAAGCCGCAAAAGTAGTGCAGGGGGATGAATTTGTGGACGGACTCGGCGGCGGAATATGCCAGGTAAGTTCCACAGTGTTCCAAAGCGTACTGCGTGCAAATTTGCAAATTAAAGTGAGAGCCTGCCATTCGCTTGAAATAAGCTATGTACCGCTCGGCGGTGACGCAACGGTTCAATGGAACAGCCAGGATTTTCAATTTGTAAATAATTCCGACAGCGACATAAGGCTGACGGTTACCGCAAATGACGGAACATTAACC
>CAVLCX010000285.1:0-2212 GCA_963661525.1 bacterium | reverse complement strand
TTCCGGTTTTAATATGTTATAAACTTTATTATCGTCCATACTGTAAAGGCGTAATTCATTAACTTTATATCCCATCTCAGTCAATGAAAAATACTGTGCATAAATTTGGTAAACATACCCGTCATAGACTACTTTTATTTTCTTTTTGCGTTCGGTTAAAACGCCTGTTTTTTCATCAAAAACATCAATTTTGCCAATCAAATTATATTTTTCACAATATACGCTTATCCCCTGCAACACACTCTTTTTAGTTGAGTATGCTGCAGAGTCGGAATATTTGTGAGCATTTGTTCCGTTTAATTGAAACGAATCCTGAACCATAATATTCTCTTCGTTTTCAAGTGAGTGAAAAAATATTGAAACAGGGCAGAAAATAAAATCATTTAATTGAGATATGGATAAAGGCTGTTCGCTCATCTTTGCGTATATTCAAGCCACTGGGCATTGGTTATACTGAGGTTTGCTTTATCAAGTTTATCGTCCGGAGTATCTTGCAAAACGCTTATAGCCCAAAGTGCTTTTCTTGCAATATTGTACGCACCGTTTGCGTCAGCATCGCATGGCAAACAGGCATTCGTTCCTTTATAATTACGGCTGTCATAAAACTCACCGTTTTTATTAGCAACAGGAGAAATAAGATAATCATCCTCCGACAATGTACTGCCGATAACGCTGTTTCTCATTTGAAGTGTTAGCGAAAGAAATTTTATTAACTTCCTGTAAAAATCAGGAGTCGAAACGCCTAAAATAGAATTTTTTAAATCACTTGCATAGTCTATGCCAAACTCGTTGAACAATGATTTAAATTCATCGGTTAGAACAACCTGCTTATTTTCCCACATATTATTGTTCTCTTTGTTTCGGAATGACATAATTCGATTTGAATTAGTGCAAACAGTCCAACGCTGTTTGTAATCTGAATTACATCTTGGGAATTTACTGTAATCAATATAAAATTCAAACATATCGGTGCTTGCATTATATTTTATGTCGTCAATTGTTTCAAACAGCTTTTTTGCTTCTGATACGCTTGTATACTTCGGTCTTAAAAGATTAACAAAACCCGTTGTAGGATCTATTTTACTCGTATCCCAAGCCGGAACATAAAAGATAATGCCGTTTTGCTTACCTTTATTTACGCCGTCAAATTTGTTTGTAAACTGATACGCTCTCAAAAGTCCGCCCTCTTCTGTTGGTTCTGCCTTTTTATCAATAAGCAAATTAAGTTTGGAAATAAGCATATTTTCAAACTTTTGATATACTTGCTTTTCAACAGGGAATCTGCCACGCTTAAAGCCGAAGTTCAAATCTTCCATGGCAATTACAGCGTCATATTTAACGACTAATTCGCAAATTTTGTGAACAACTTGGCTGACATAACCCTCTTTCAATTCTTTAATGTTTTCAACAGAATTCCAGCTTTTTCTTGCCTTATCTCTTTCCTTTTCTTTGTCATCCAAAAGTCTTTGATAATCAACCTTGTGCCCGTTATCACTGATCATTTCATTAAGTGACATTTGCTCAACGATTTCACCGTTTGAATTGATAACGCTGATATAAATCAGGTTTCTTTCACCACGGTCAATGCCGATAACATAATTATCAGTTTTATACTTAACCGCTTTACGAACATCATAATTTAAAAATTCCTGACCGTGTGCTTTGAAATTAATTGTAATCGGTAAATGAAGCAAAAACTGTCTTTTGGTGAATCTTTTATCCTTGACAATATCATACTCAAAAACGCTTTCTTTTTTTCGATTGTCAGGATTTTTGTTTTTTATCGGTTGATTAGCCGGATGAGTAATTTTTTCCTTATCCTTAATACTTGCTTCTCGGTAAAACATTTCCGCTTCACCGTTGAGCTTGTATACTACGTTTGATAAGTTTCTCTCATCAAAAAGCATTTTGAAATACAAGGTATGTAAATTCTGAGTTCCCTTGCTGTGCTTTGAAAAGTCCTTATTATAAATTTGGAAAAGATAAATATATCCGTTTTCTACAAGCTCGTCAATATAGTTTTTAGCTACTGCATTAAAGCTTATATAATAACCCTGATCTGAAATTTCCCGATAAAATTCGCTAATATCGTTATAGTTTTCGGTAGGGGTAAACTCAAATCCAAATTGTGACCAATCGTCATGCTTCTTAATAGATTCCTTAAAATAATCTATAAACTCATGACATTCGGATTTATCAAACGTTGCTCCCT
>CAVLCX010000284.1:0-2213 GCA_963661525.1 bacterium | reverse complement strand
TTTCGGCATTGCAAGAAAAATAGTTTCAAATATGACAAGCGAAAGCTGGGAAACAATTCCGCACGCCTGCGTAACATATGATGCAGATGTAACAAAGCTTTTTAATGTGTTAAAAGAAATAAATAACGGCAAGGACAAATCGCAAAAAATCACAGTCAACACGGCTATGCTGAGAATAATTGTTGAGGGATTAAAGGCTTGTCCCAAAATGAACGGACATATTGAATTTAACCGCAAACTTGTAAGAGGCAAGGTAACAACGCTTGAAAACATTGATATTTCAATGCCCGTTGTATTAAACACAGGTGAGATGATGACGATAAATATGCACGATATGGACTCAAAGAGTATGAGCCAAATGAGAGATGCAATAGCAGATTCTATGCACCGTGCAAATAACTCTGATATGAATGAAGTTATGTTTGAAGTTTCAATGGATAATACAATTCAAGGGCTTAAAAATGGCAAAATCGGTCAAACAATCTGCCGCCTTATCGGCTCAAAAACAGGAAAACACAAGGTTAAAACCCTTTCAGGTCGAGCAAAAAAAGAATATTATTCAATCCCCGTAAGTGACCGCTTAACAAAGCACGATATTGAACAGGGAACGATAACAATTTCCAACCTCGGCTCAATTTACAGAGGCTGGAAGGGCGAATGCACTATCCTGGAGATTATTCCGCCACAGCTTGTGGCAATCGGTGTCGGTGCGGCTCAAAGAAAGCCGATATGTACCCCGGAAGGCGAAGTTGCGCCGGCACTGATTTTGCCGCTTACGGTTGCCTTTGATCACAGAGCGCTTGATATGGGCGATATGGTACCGTTCTTTGACAAGCTTGATGAAATTTTTTCAAATACAAAAATTCTTAAGGAGTGGGTATAATGATTAGAACAGCGATAAACGGATTTTTTATGGCGCTTGCAGACAGTGTTCCGGGTGTATCGGGCGGAACAATTGCGCTGATTTTAGGCTTTTACGATAAATTTATAGGCTCAATAAACAAGGTAATCTACGGCAGTATAGAGAAAAAAAAGGATGGCATTATTTATCTTATCAAGCTTCTTTTAGGCTGGGCGGTCGGTATGATTTTAGCCGTGCTCGCTCTAACGGCATTTTTTGAAAAGAATATTTATGCGGTATCCTCTCTTTTCTTAGGCTTCGTCTTTCCGTCGATATTCATTATCGGCAAGGAGGAATACAAAGTAATTAAGAATAAATGGCAGCATACTCCGTTTGTTATTGTCGGCATATTAATAGTTGCACTTCTTACATTTTTTAACGGCAAGATAAGCGTCATGTCGCTTGATTTAAGTCACTTTTCAATCGGCCCTGCGGCATATCTGTTTATAGCAGGTGCGGTCGCAATTATTGCAATGTTTTTACCCGGCATTTCAGGTTCAACTGTGCTTCTTATTTTCGGCGCTTATCTCCCTGTAATCAACTCCGTTAAAGAACTTTTGCACCTTAATTTAAAGGTATTTCCTATGCTTGTAATATTCGGGCTTGGTATAATTTTCGGTGCACTTGTATCGGTTCGGGGCATTCAAAAATGCCTTGAAAAATTCAGATCGCAAACGGTTATGCTCATTATCGGTATGCTCATAGGCTCGCTTTACGCAATCGTTATGGGACCCACAACAGTATCGGCATCAAACGAAATGTTGAATACAAATAATTTCAATATTCTGTTTTTTATAATCGGAATTGTTCTTATAGCTTTGCTCGAGTTTTTTAAGCATCGACTTGAGAAAAAGCACAACGAATAATGATGAAAAGAAAATCAAAATGGCAGTTGTGGCGAAGAAGTGATTATATCTCTTTATGATACACCTGCGGTAAATTCGCTTTATGATATGTTGCCGCTTAATGTTACCTTTGAAGATTTCAAATCAACCGAAAAGATTGCATACCTTACCGATACGCTCAACACAGATGGTGAGCCTGACGGTTGCGCTCCCCGATATAAGCGACTTTTGCCTTTATGAGTCTTGGGGTAATTTGTCGGTATTTTATTTATAAGGATTACAAGTATTCAAATTCTTTGGTTAAACTCGGCAAGGTTGAATCGGAACTTGATGTTACGACCAAACAAAACGGTTATTTTTCAGTAACGATTGAAAAAGTAAACTGATTTATTTTGCTAAAATTAAATAACCGACAATGTAAACCGTAGTTTGAAAAATGCGTTATTTTTTAATTACGGTTTATATTT
>CAVLCX010000283.1:0-2219 GCA_963661525.1 bacterium | reverse complement strand
TTCAAAGTGCCACCCGTTTTATACCGGTAAGCAGAAGCTTGTTGATACAGGCGGTCGTGTAGACAGATTCAATAAGAGATATGCAAAAAAAGGCTAATCTGAAAAATGAAGGCAACGGTATTATATCGTTGCCTTGTTTTTTATCGGTGAAATATGAAAGAGTATAAAACAGTTGAATTTGAAAGTAAAGATGAATTCGTTGAAAAGAAATCACGGTTTATAGGTTATGTTAAGCCTGTTAAAACGCAGGAGGAAGCAACCGACTTTATAAATACAATTAAATCAAAGCATTGGGATGCTACGCATAATGTATCTGCATATGTGTTAAGGGATAATAATATTCAGCGTTCAAGTGATGATGGTGAGCCGAGCGGTACTGCCGGTGTACCTACTCTTGATGTTTTACTTAAAGAGGGAATTGTTGACACCTGTGTGGTGGTTACCAGATATTTTGGCGGTACTTTGCTTGGTGCAGGCGGTTTAATTCGGGCATATTCACACGCTTCCAAAATTGCGGTTGACGCAGGGCATATAATAATTATGGCGCCTTGCAAAGTAATTAGCGTGAGCGTTGATTACAGCTTTTATGACAGGTTAAATATATTGCTTAATGAATTTTCGGCTAATATTGAAAACAGCGAGTTTACAGACAGTGTTACCGTTATTTTCAGTATTAGGGAAAATACGGTTTCTCTGCTTCAGGATAAGCTTACGCAGCTTAGCAACGGTAAATACCTGCTTAAAGAAATCGGAGAAAAATTTGCTAAAATTGAATAAAAATGTAAAAACCTACCAATCATTTGTTTGAAAGGTAGGTTTTTCTTTTGAAATTCAGTAAAATATTTATCCCTTTATTTCTTACTTTTACCATAATTTTAGGAATTGCACAGCCTGTTGTTGCGGCAGTTAAAACGAGCGAAGATATTGGTAATAAAGTATTTAGACTTCACATTCTTGCTAATTCGGATTCTACCGAAGACCAAAATACAAAACTTATGCTTAAAAACTTCATTCTTGAAAATTCAAAGGATGTTATCGGCGGCAATACATTAAATGAAGCAATTAACAATGCTAAAAATAATCACAAGGAAATTACAGAAATGTGTAATGAATATCTTAAATCAATCGGAATTGATTATAAAGTTGTTGTAAGTGTTGTGAAAGAATACTTTAAAACAAGGGTATATGATGATTTTACATTGCCGGCAGGGAAGTATAATTCGCTCAAAATAGAATTGGGTGAAGCAAAAGGCCACAATTGGTGGTGTATTGTATTTCCAAGCGTTTGCTTATCAGCCTGTACAGAGTCAATGAACGATTATTTGAATGAGGATGAAATGAAGCTTGTGTCAAATACTTATTCGCCTAAATTTAAGGTTGTAGAGATTTATGAATCTGCAAAAAAGAAAATTGAAAATATGAGATGAATTGCAGTTTAATTCTTCCTGAAAACATCAAGCATATGCTGTGAAAAACCGACTAAATCTTCACGCTCGCATATGACTGATAAAAACTTCATATATTCTTTAAACTCCTTTTTATTTAGCAAATTTAATTTGTTTGAATATAAATACGACAGCATATCTACACCTACAAAATGCAGTCTTGTTACATCATAATTTTTCATTAGCTTGTCAATGTCGCTTTTTCTGTATAATTCAAATATTTCATCAGGTGATGATACTGTATGAAAATTTTCATCAATCCTCTCATCTTTGATGTATTGCATAATTTTTTTATTATAAAACAGCTTATATACGCAAGTGTCATTATTGCAATATGCAGAATATATAATGCCGCCTTTTTTAGTAACTCTTATCGCTTCGCTTAATGCCTTGTGCTTGTCAATATCATTAAACAAGTGATACATCGGTCCGAGTAATAAAACTATATCGTAAGTATTATCCTCAATAAAAGATAAATCACAAGCGTTACCTTCAAAAACTTCGATTTTATGTTCTGCTTTTATCTTTGATTTAAGTATTTCTATATTGTGTGGGACAAGCTCAACACTTGTTACATCATATCCCATATCTGCAAGTGCAATAGAATATCTGCCGGTACCTGCGCCTATTTCAAGAATTTTTGAATTAGGCGTCAGGTACTTTTTTATGTATTTCATAGTTATTAGATATTCCGGTAAATGTGTTTTGCTTTTTAATCTGTTATCTTCGTCATATTTATTATAAAATTCAATTACTTCTTTCATAATCTTATCT
>CAVLCX010000282.1:0-2249 GCA_963661525.1 bacterium | reverse complement strand
CGCAAAAGATTTAGTATATAAATCGCACGAGGAATTATAATGGTTATTTCAGTTTTTCCAAATTTGAATAATAACGGTGTAAGCGAGCTTGCTTTTGATGTAATTAAAATACTTACCGGCGGCGGTACAGATGTTTATGCACCAAATGAATATAAGCCGATTTTTAAATCTACAAATGCAAAATTTGAGGATTTTGATAAAGCAATGTCACTTTGTGATTGCGCAATTGCCATCGGTGGTGACGGTACAACCCTTAATATAGCTAAAAAAGCCGCATTTTTGAATAAGTCTGCTCTTGGCATAAATGCAGGCAGGCTCGGCTTTATGAGTGGCATTGAAAGAGATGAATTAAGTTTACTTACAAAACTCATAAATAAAGACTATATTATTGATGAGCGGGCTATGCTCAAAGCCACAATTGAAAAAGACGGTGAAATATTATCGTCACATCACTGCCTTAACGACATAGTTGTTTCAAGAGGTAATTTTGCAAGGCTTATTGATGTTACAATCACTTGTGACGGCAGAAGTGTTTCAAATATGAGAAGTGACGGCGTAATAATATCAACCCCAACAGGTTCGACTGCGTATTCTATGGCCGCAGGCGGCCCGGTTGTAAGTCCTGAAGCCGATTGCATTATCGAAACGCCGATTTGCCCGCATTCTTTAATGGACAGAAGTATTATTTTTTCAGCCGATAAAGAATTGATTATTACTGCGAATAATGACCAAAACAATTCGCCGATAATGACTGTTGACGGGCAGGAAGCTGTTAATTTAACACCCGGTTGCCAAATACATATCAAAAAATCAGATATTACAACCAAACTTATAAAACTTAAACCCGAAAATTTTTATGAAATTCTTAATAAAAAGATTATTGAGAGGAGAGTATAAATGAAAAAGAGAAGACACGCTAAAATATTAGAACTTATAAATTCTCACGATATAGAAACACAAGAGGAATTGCAAACTCTCCTTTTGAATAACGGATATGAAGTAACCCAAGCCACAATATCCCGTGACATTAAAGAACTCCGCCTTGTTAAAGACTTATCGGAAAAAGGCAGATATGTTTATTCTACCGGCAAAAAGAATAATAACGAAAATGCAAGGCGAACAGGCGGAATATTCGGCGAATCAATTATAAATGTTGAATACGCGCAAAATATCGTTTGTATTAAGTGCTTTTCCGGTATGGCAGTAGCAGTTTGTACCGCAATTGATTCAATGGAATGGACAGGCGTAGTTGGCACTATTTCGGGTGATGATACAATATTTGTTCTTTGTAAAACGGAAGATTTTGCAAAAATATTCACAATGAATATGGAGAAGATTTTAAATGCTAAAAACTCTTGACATTGAAAATATAGCTGTAATTGAAAAGGCGAGTGTTGATTTCAGCGGCGGATTAAATGTTTTAACAGGTGAAACAGGTGCCGGTAAATCAATAGTTGTTGATTCAATTAACGCAATTATGGGCGAGCGCACATCAAGAGAGTTGGTGCGATACGGTGCCGACAATGCTTATGTCAGTGCATATTTTGATGATATTTGTGACTCGGCGCTCAATAAATTAAAAGAATTTGATATTGAGCATGAAGAAGATAATTCACTGCTTATTACAAGAAAAATTTCTTCAAACGGAAAATCACTGTGTAAAGTAAACGGAAAAACCGTTACAGTATCAATGCTTAAAGAAATTTGCTCATATTTGGTTAATGTTCACGGTCAGCACGACAGCCAGGCTCTTTTAAACCCTGATTTGCAATATAATTATATTGATATGCTTTTAGAGGATAAATCTGTTTTATCAGATTACAAAGAGGCTTTTAAAAAACTTATTTTCGTCAGAAGAAAATTAAAATCTTTTGCCAAAGATGAGGATGATAAGGAAAGCCGACTTGAACTTCTTAATTTTCAAATTGAAGAACTTGAAAAAGCTGATATTAAAGTAGGCGAAAGGGAAGAACTAACGAAAAAAAGAGCGCTTATCCAAAAAAGCGAAGATATAATCAAAAGTCTTAATCTTGCAATTTCTGTTATTAACGGTGATGATGAAAATATCGGAATTGAGCAGGCTTGTGCAGATGTATCAAGAACACTTTTTAAATTTGATGAAACTAAGGATGTTTACGATGTTTTTAACGATATAAACGACAAATTGGAACTTGCCAAGGATAAAGCAGAAGCTATGCTTTTATCAATTGATTTTTCACCTGAAGAAATTGAAATGATTGATGAAAAGC
>CAVLCX010000281.1:0-2253 GCA_963661525.1 bacterium | reverse complement strand
TTCAAAGAGTTGCCAGCCTTTTCTCAAGAAGAAGCTATAATATTTCATCTCTTACAGTTAGCGAAACCGAAGATGAAAAATTTTCCCGTATGACAATTGAAACTCAAACAGAGCCTGAAAATGTAAGGCAAATTAAAGCACAGCTTTTAAAACTTGAAATAGTTAAAAAGGTTTCTGAACTTAAGCCTGATAATTCCGTTTCTTCAGAATTGTTGCTTGTTAAAGTTCACGCACAGGGTATTGAGCAGAAAAATGCGCTTCTTGCATTCAATGCACGCTGGGGCGCGCGTGTTCTTGATGTATCAATGACTACAATTACTTTTGAATTTACAGGCCTTGGCAGTACGATTGATATGTTTGTTGAAGAACTTGAAAATGAATTTACAATAGTTGAACTTGCAAGAACAGGTATAACTTCACTTGAAAGAGGAGAAGGCTCATTTACCGATGATATATAAGTTTGATATTTATATACATTATGTTTTAATTTATTAACGAAAAGGGTGATAGCTATGAGTATGACAATGACTCAAAAAATCTTGGCTAAACACGCAGGGCTTGAAAGTGTTGTTGCCGGCCAGCTTATTGAAGCGAAGCTTGATATGGTGCTTGGCAATGATGTTACTTCTCCTGTTGCTATTAACGAAATGACCAAATTCGGTAAAAATTCCGTTTTTGATAAAACTAAAATTTCACTTGTTATGGACCATTTTACTCCTAATAAGGATATTCAATCTGCACAAAACTGCAAGCAGGTTAGGGAATTTGCTAAAAAGTATGATATTACTCATTATTATGATGTAGGAAATATGGGTATTGAGCATGCACTTTTGCCTGAACAGGGTGTAGTTACCTGCGGTGACTGCATTATCGGTGCTGACTCACATACTTGTACATACGGTGCGCTCGGTGCGTTTTCAACCGGTGTCGGCTCAACCGATATGGCAGCAGGTATGGTAACAGGCAAAGCTTGGTTTAAAGTTCCGTCTGCTATTAAGGTTGTAATTACAGGTAAAAAAGCACCTTATATCAGCGGTAAGGATGTTGTACTTCATCTTATCGGACAAATCGGTGTTGACGGCGCACTTTATAAGTCACTTGAATTTACAGGTGACGGAATTAAGGAACTTTCAATGGATGATAGGCTTTGCATTTCAAATATGGCTATTGAATGCGGTGCTAAAAACGGAATTTTCCCTGTTGATGATGTTACACTTGAATATGTAAAGGGCAGAAGCGAACGCCCTTATGAAATTTATGAAGCAGATGATGACGCACAGTATGACAGCGTAGTTGAAATTGACCTTTCTAAACTTGCACCTACCGTTGCCTGTCCTCATCTTCCTGAAAATACCAAAACAGTTGATGAACTTGCAGATATTAAAATTGACCAAGTAGTTATCGGCTCTTGCACAAACGGTAGAATTGAAGATATGCGCACAGCGGCAGAAATTATTAAGGGCAATAAGATTGCCGACGGTGTTCGCTGTATCGTTATTCCTGCAACTCAAAGCGTTTACCTTCAGTGTATTAAAGAGGGAATAGCAGAAGCTTTTGTTGAAGCCGGTGCTATTGTTTCAACCCCAACTTGCGGCCCTTGCCTTGGCGGACATATGGGCATTTTGGCTTCGGGCGAAGTTGCAGTTTCAACATCAAACCGTAACTTTGTTGGCAGAATGGGCCATGTTGATTCTAAAATTTATCTTGCATCACCTGCGGTAGCTGCTGCATCTGCACTTAAAGGCTACATTGCAGACCCAAGGGAAATATAGGAGGTAGGAATATGAAAGCAAAGGGTACAGTACATAAATTCGGTGATAATGTTGATACCGATGTTATCATTCCTGCTCGTTATCTTAATAAGAGTGATGAGGCTTGGCTTGCATCGCACTGTATGGAGGATATCGACGCCGATTTTGTAAATAAGGTTAAGCCGGGCGATATTATGGTTGCTGAGGCTAACTTCGGCTGCGGCTCATCAAGAGAGCATGCGCCTATTGCTATTAAGGCTTCGGGTATTTCCTGCGTAATTGCGTCTACTTTTGCACGTATTTTTTACAGAAATGCAATTAATATCGGTCTTGCCATTCTTGAATGTGACGAGGCTGCTAAGGATATTAAGGCAGGCGATGAGGTTGAGGTTGACTTTGACAGCGGTGTAATCACTAACTGCACAGCAGGCAAAACCTATAAGGCTCAACCTTTCCCACCGTTTATTCAAAATATTATCAAAAACGGCGGCTTGATGAACTC
>CAVLCX010000280.1:0-2260 GCA_963661525.1 bacterium | reverse complement strand
GCTGTGAAAGCGGCGTGGCCCGGTGTATCAAGAAAAGTAATCTTCTGCCCGTCAACATCAACCTGATATGCACCGATTGCCTGAGTAATACCGCCGGCTTCGGTTGAAGTTACTTCTGTATCACGAATAGCATCAAGTATAGATGTTTTACCGTGGTCAACATGGCCCATTACGCAAACAACCGGAGGTCTTGTTACTGCATTTTCATCATCTTCAACCTCTTCTTCAATAATTTGCTCTTCAATGGTGACTACAACTTCTTTTTCAACCTTTGCACCAAGCTCTGTTGCTACGATTTCTGCTGTGTCGTAATCAATAACTTCATTAACTGTTGCCATAACACCGAGTGACATAAGCTTTTTAATAACTTCTGTTGCTGTCATACGAAGAAGCTTTGCAAGGTCACCTACTGTAATTTCTTCAGGAACAGTAATTTTAATTTGCTGTTTCTTTCTCTGCTCTGCAATACGGGCAAGGCGCTGTGCTTCTGTTTCTTTCTTTGATTTAGCACGCATACCCTGTGGCTTTTTCTTTCTGTACTGCTTTGACTTCTGATTAAGCTTTTGCTTTTTCTGATAGTCATTCATATTATTGGCAGGAGCAATATCTTCATACTTTTGATTGTATTTTTCAAGGTCAACATTGTTTACACGGGTATCAACATGCCTTGTTTCACCCTTTGTTCTTGCCTGTGGAACTTGGTTGGCTTTTTTCTTTGCCTTTTCCTCTGCCCTTTTTGCCGCCTGCTCTGCCATTTGAAGAATGGCAGCTTGGTTTTTATGCTTTTTATTTTCTTCTTTATCGTCCTTCTTTTCTTTAGAAGCGGCATTTTTCTTTTCGGCAGGCTTTTTCTTTTCTGCCTTTTTTGCACAGTTAAAATAATCATCAAGGCTTTCAACACTGTTATCTTCGGTAAGCTTATCAAACAAAATGTTAAGCTCATTTTCCTCTAAAACGGTGTTTGCCTTTTTCGCCGGACCTTCGCAATATTCGCTGAGAATATTTATAATATCCTTGTTATTTTTGCCGAAATCCTTTGCTATATCGGAAACTTTGTATTTAATAACCATTGGCATTTCCTCCTATGTTAGTTTATATGTTAGTATACTTTTACTGATTGAGAAGCGAAATTATTTTTTTAGCAAAATTTTCATCATCAACCGTCATACATCCGGCTTTGTACCCCACGCCGAAATATATTTCATCAATAGTAATATCTGTTTTGATAACCTTTACTTTAAAATGATGAAGTTCAATTGTTTTTTCAAATTCTGCTGTAAGCCTTGGGGATACATCACTGCAAAAAATCAGCAATTTCGCCTTATGCCCAAACAGTGCATGCTGCGCCATATCATGCCCCATTGAAAGCTTACCTGCACGCCTTGCAAGCCCGAGCATTGAAATAACCTTTTGATTAGGCATTTTCTATTTCTTCTTCCATTTTGTTATATACTTCATCGTCTATCTGCATTGAAAAAGCTCTTTCAAAAGCTCTCTTTTTCCTTGCTTTTTTCAGACATTCAGCATTTTTACATACATATGCGCCCCTGCCGGCTTTTTTGCCTGTAAGGTCAAGCAAAACTTCACCCTCCGGGCTTTTAACCACCCTTACAAGTTCGCGTTTATCAAACATTTCGCCGCAGCCTGTGCACATACGCATCGGTATTTTTTTAGTTTTCATATTTACTACGCCTTTCTTTCAAAATGCGAGGTAATTATTCTTCTGTTTCGTTTTCGTCTGCTTCAGGCTCTTCATTAGTGAAAAATCCCGATTCAGGCTTAATATCAATTTTCCAGCCTGTAAGCCTTGCTGCAAGACGAACATTTTGACCTTTGTTGCCGATAGCAAGTGAAAGCTGGTCATCAGGAACTGTTGCACGGCAGCTCTTTGCATCTTCATCAAGAATTTCAACTTCGCAAACTTCCGATGGTGCAAGTGCGGCACTTACATACTGTGCAGGGTCTTCACTGAACTTAACAATATCAATCTTTTCACCGCCGAGAACTTCAACAATGTTTGAAACTCTCTGACCTCTTGGGCCTATGCAAGCACCTACCGGGTCAACATCCTCGTCTGTTGAACAAACAGCAATCTTGGTTCTTGAACCTGCTTCACGGGAAACTGATTTAATCTCAATAGTTCCGTCATAAATTTCAGGAACTTCCTGCTCAAATAAACGGCGAACCATACCCGGATGTGTACGGGAAATCATAATGCGAGGGCCTTTGCCCATTTCCTTAACATCAACAACAAATACCT
>CAVLCX010000279.1:0-2284 GCA_963661525.1 bacterium | reverse complement strand
ACGGTTATATACCGGTTTATCTGATTGAGAATAATATTGTATCATCCGCAATTGCAATGGATATAAATGAAAAACCGCTTGCTTCCTGCCAAGCTTTAGTTAAAAGTGAGGGACTTGAAAATGAAATTCAAACCCGCTTGTCAAACGGGCTTGAAAATTTAAAGCGGGGTGAATGTGATACCGTTATAATTGCAGGTATGGGCGCTGAACTTATTGTTGATATTTTATCACGCTGTGATTTTAAAAATGAACTGCATTTAATATTGCAGCCTATGACTCATCCTGAAATTGCACGAAAATATCTTTATGATAACGGATTTGAAATTTTTGATGATTTTATTGTTAAAGACGGTAAGCATTTTTACAGTGTGTTTGATGCAAAATATACAGGCGCAAAGATTCCCAAAACTCAAAAAGATTATTATTTCGGCAATATTTCGGATTTCTCAAATAAAGAATACTTTTTACATCTTCTTAATTATCTTAAAAATAAATCAAAATCAGGCATTGATATGTCTGGAGTTATATCAGCTGTGGAGGCAATCTTATGACTAAAGTCAAGGATATATATGATTACATAAATACTATTGCTCCTTATGATGAAATGGAGCAATGGGATAATTCCGGCTTTATTTTAGGGGATGAAAACAGGAGCGTTTCAAGGGTTGTTATGGCGCTGGATGCAACTAAAAGCGTTGCTGCGTTTGCTAAAAGTGTGGAGGCAGATTTACTTTTAACACATCATCCTATTATTTTTAATCCCATAAAAAAGATTTTGAAAGGCTCTGCCGTTTATGATCTTATAAATAATGATATTGAGGCTATGTGTGCGCACACATCATTTGATAAAGCAAAGGGCGGTATTAACGATAATCTTGCTTCTTTGCTCAATCTTAAAAATACTGTAACGCTTGAAAATGGATATGTGGTAGTAGGTGAACTTGAACAGGAAATGAGTATTGATGATTTTGCGGTTTTGGTTGCCGAAACACTTGATTGCCACGGACTCCGATATACCGATACTGATAAAATGATAAGGAAAGTTGCTGTCGGTGGGGGAGCCTGCGGTGAATTTATGGCTGACGCTATGCAAAATTCAGATTGCTTTGTTACAAGCGACTTAAAGTATCACGAAATGCTTGATGCGGCAGAAGAAAATTTTGCGGTAATTAACGCCGGCCATTTTGAAACGGAAAATTTACCGTTTCTTATGCTTAAAGAAAAATTGGAAAAGGAATTTGATGAGGTAGAATTTATAGAAGCACCTGTTTCAAATCCTATATTGGAAATATAATTATGGCACTTGACGGAATATTTTTATATCATTTAAAAAACGAAATAGCAGATTTTGCAATAGACAGCAGAGTTGATAAAATTCATCAGCCGTCTAAAGATGAAATAGTAATAAATCTGCGCTCAAGGCAGGGCAGTAAAAAACTTTTGCTATCCTGTAATGCAGATTCGGCAAGAATTCATTTTACAGAATTCCCGCCTGAAAACCCGGCAAAGCCACCTATGTTTTGCCTGCTTTTGCGCAAAAGGTTAACAGGTGCGTGGGTGACGGGGATTGAACAGGATAACCTTGAAAGAATTTTGAAAATAAGGTTTTCAGGTACTGATGAACTCGGCGATAAAACGGATTATTCGCTTATTATTGAAATAATGG
This sequence comes from bacterium, assembly GCA_963661525.1. Taxonomy (GTDB): domain Bacteria; phylum Bacillota; class Clostridia; order Oscillospirales; family Acutalibacteraceae; genus Eubacterium_R. The sequence goes on along the minus strand of CAVLCX010000279.1, from coordinate 618 downwards.
GTAAATATTCTAATATAATTTTTGTTGATAAGTCAGGCAAAATTATTGATTCAATGAAACGAGTTGATGAAAATAAATCTCATATCAGAAAAATTTTGCCGGGAGTGACCTATACCGCTCCGCCGAAGCAGGATAAATTGAATATCTTTAACGATGATTTGGAAGTAATAAGAGAAAAAATTGCAAACAGTAAAAAGGGTATGTATAAGGCAGTTATGGAAACCGTTAAGGGTGTTTCACCGATAATTTGCCGTGAATTTGAGTATGGATTAACACTTGATGAATTTAAAAAGCAGGCGCAAAATCCGACGCCTACTGTTATTTTTACCGATTCACCCAAGGATTTTGCTTTTATGAATATAAAGCAATACGATAATCTTGCTCAAATCAGAAAATATGATACTTTTTCTGCTCTTCTTGATTATTTTTATTATGAACGCGTGCGATTGATGAGAATAAAAGCAAGAAGCGCCGACCTTTTTAAAATTTTGACAACGCTTCAGGAAAGAGCGGTAAGAAAAGCAGTAAACAGAAGCCAAGAGCTTGAAGAATGTAAAGATAAAGAAACATATAAGCTTTTCGGTGACCTTATTTCTGCTAATCAATACAGGCTTGAAA
>CAVLCX010000278.1:0-2308 GCA_963661525.1 bacterium | reverse complement strand
GGTGGAAAGGCATCTTGATAATGCCGATTTATTCATTTTTCTCGGTGACGGGGAAGATGATTTTGATATGGTACTTAATGCATATCCGCACATAAAATATGAGCGTGTATGCGGCAATTGCGATTGGGGTTCAAATTACCCGGATAAAATGGAAATTGAATTTGCCGGCAAAAAAATCTTCTTTTCCCACGGACATCCGTATAATGTAAAATTCGGATATGAAAATATAATTGCCGAAGCCAAAAAGCGCGGAGCGGATATTGTACTTTTCGGCCATACGCACAACCAATATACCGAATATCAAGAATCGCTTTGCATTATGAATCCGGGTTCGGTTGCAAACGGTGATTACGGCGTAATCGACATAACACCTAAAGGCGATATAATGCTGATAAAGGAAAATATATAAAATACTTGATTTTTTAATACTGTTGGAATATAATACTTGCTGTCAGTTCGCAAAATCCTGACCAGTATCGCAAAATGCGATACTTCTAAAAACAAAACTAAGGAGACAACAGAATATGAACAAGAAAGTATTATTCATCGTTCAAACGGCAATCATCGCAGCACTTTATGCGGCGCTTACCTATGCGCAAAACTTTTTATTACCCGGCACAACATCAGCAGCCGTGCAATTCAGAGTAAGTGAAGCGCTCAATGTACTTGCATTATTCACACCTGCTGCTATACCGGGGCTTACACTCGGATGTGTGCTTTCAAACCTTTATAATATCGGCTCGGGCTTACCGCTTGATATGATATTCGGTTCGCTCGCTACACTCGGTGCAACAGCTGCAATGTACTTTTTAAGAAATGTGAAAATTAAGAATTATCCATTGCTTTCACTTCTTATGCCGGCAGTATTTAACGGTGTAGTAATCGGCTGGGAGATTGAAGTATTCTTTATCGACGGAAAATTCCATTTTGTAAGCTTTTTAACTCAAGGCGGTTTGGTAGCTTTGGGTGAACTCGGTGTAATGCTTGTACTTGGTACAATTTTGTATTATGTAATCATCGGCAGAAAGCTTGATAAAAAGATATTTAAGAAAGTCAGCGAATAAAAAACGCCAAAACAGCTTGGACTCGATGTCCAAGCTGTTTTTCATAATCCCTCCGAGTGCAACAAGTTGCACCCACCGTCTCACCTGTCGGTTCGGTCGGTGCTTCTGCACTTTGTGCAGAGGTCTCCACCGGAGACCCGCACCCTTTACAAGGGAGGCAAAAAGGTTTATTTAATTTCGGGGTCCCTGAAAAGCGTGAGCTTTTTGGGGAGAGGAGAAAGGAACGGAGTGTTTATTATAAATTTTATAAAATTTATTCAAACACGGAATTTCTTTCGACGAGGCGCGCTTTATCGACAGTCTAAAAGGCACCTTGCAAATGCAAGGTGCCTTTTTTTAATGAAAACTATAATCATACAGAACTTCTCATTGAAAGATTGATTTTATCTGTTATCATTGCAATAAACTCACTGTTTGTCGGCTTACCTCTTTCAGATTGAATGGTATAGCCGAAGTATGATGACAGCACATCAACATCTCCCCTGTCCCAAGCAACTTCGATTGCGTGGCGGATAGCTCTTTCCACCCTTGACGATGTGGTTTTATACATCTTTGCAACAGTAGGATAAAGGATTTTTGTTACAGATGAAAGCATTTCGCGGTCATCAATGCAAAGGCGAATGGCGCTTCTTAAATAATGGTAACCTTTAATATGTGCAGGAACACCGATTTGGCGCATAATATCTGAAATAATTACATCCATATCCTGCTCAATAAAGCGTGCGGTTGCCCTGCTTTCAGCCTTATGCTCATTTCGCCAAGCTGTCAGGCGAGTAATCCTTTTCGCAATTTGATTTGCAGTTATAGGTTTAATAAAGAAATAATCTGCCCCGGCAGACATAACTTGCTTTTCAAGTTCTTCACTGCTGACTGATGATAAAACGGAAATAATCGGCTTTTCCACTGAATGAGTTTGGTAATACTCAAGTACATCAACAGCGTCTTCATTAACCATAAAAACATCCATCAATATAACATCAATGTTACGCTTTTTAACGATTTCAAGAACTTTAGCCCCGTCGTTCTCTATCACAGAAACATCATAGCCTTGTGTTTCCAATTCATTTTGACACGCTTTGGCAAATTGAGAAGAATTATCTGCAATGAGCACCTTTAATTTCTTTTCCATAATTAAAAACTCCTTTTTGTGATTTCTTCCACATTTTACCACAAGGAAATCACAATTTCAATAGTTTTTCACAATATTTTGTGACTATTATTCACATTTTCATCGACTCATTGCG
>CAVLCX010000277.1:0-2348 GCA_963661525.1 bacterium | reverse complement strand
AGATTATAGTTTTTATCATGCTTTTTATTTGAAAAATTATCATTAAAGTGATTTATGATTTCAAGCTTAAATTTATCAATGAATCTTAAGTTCGGTTGTTTTGCCAAAAAGCAATAAAATACATTTTTATGATTGTTTATATATTCTATTGCAGCCATAAAGTATTTATCATCGTCACTTTCATATATTTTTTCACAAGAATTTCGTATTCCTTTTATTGTTTCATTTTCAACTGATTCTTTAACTTCATCAATATTTTGAAAATAAGTGTAAAATGTTGTTCTTGCAATTGGAATACTGTCGCAAAGTGATTTAATAGTGATTTTTTCATATGGCATTTTTGAATAGACTTCAATGAATTTCTGTTTTATTAGTTCCTTTGTTTCCATAATTATCACCGAATATATTATAAATAATTTCTATGATGATTTCAATAAATAAAAGCCTCTTATTTTAAATAAGAGGCTTTTTGCGGTTAGTATTCAATTTCGCCTTTATATACAAGGTTGCAGTCGCCGGTTAGGGTTACACCGTTATCTGAATAATTAACTATTAAGTCGCCGCCTTTTACTTTGACTGTAATATCTTCATCTTTGCTGCAATATCCGTTTTCGACTGCTGCAATAACCGCTGCGCAAGCACCTGTGCCGCATGCCTGCGTTTCACCGTTTCCTCGCTCCCATACACGCATTTTCAGTGTTTTTGAATTAACTACCCTTACAAATTCCGTATTAACTCTTTCAGGGAAAATCGGCGCTGTTTCAAATTGCGGGCCGACGCTTTCAATGTTAATTTTATCAACATTGTCAACAAATACTACACAGTGCGGATTGCCGACTGCACAGCAAGTGATATTATATTCTTTTCCGCCGATTTCGGAAGGGTGATTTATTACCCTGTCACCGCTGACAGAAACAGGAATTTTTGCCGGGTTAAGCTCGGCTTTTCCCATTGAAACTTTGGCTGATGATACTTTGCCGTCCCTTGTGAAAAGTTTTAAAACTTTAACACCCGACGCTGTTTCAACCGTAATTTTATCTTTTTTAACAATACCGTTATCATAAAGGAATTTGCCGACGCATCTGATTGAATTGCCTGCCATTTTGCCCTCGCTTCCGTCAAGGTTAAATATGCGCATTTTTGCATCTGCAATTTCACTGTTTTCAATAAGAACTATGCCGTCACCGCCGATTCCTTTGTGCCTGTCACAAAATTCAATTGCAAAACTTTCAGGGCAGGTGATAATGCCGCACTGATTGTTAAAGAAAATATAATCGTCACCCGTGCCTTGCATTTTTGAAAACTTGAGAATTCCTTTTTCTTTTCTCATAAAGTTTATATCAACAAGTTCGGTATTTGTTTCTTTATAGCGTGAAGCAATAATATCTGCCACGGCATTTGCTGTATCAAGTGATGTAATTGTTGCAATTCCAAGCTGATTTGCTCTGTTATGAAGCTTGATGTAATCTGCAATTGAGTTTTTATCACTCTTGCCGGTATATACAATATAGTCGAGCTGACCTGACTCAACAAGCTCCATAATCGAATTATCTTTGCGAAGCTTGTTAACAACATTTACTTTAATGCCTAAACTTTCAATTGCTTTTGCTGTTTCAGGTGTTGCCCAAATTTTAGCACCCAAATCATCAAGCTTTTTAGCAAGTCCTACTATTTCAAATCTGTCTTGCTTTGTAACGGTAATGAGTACACCATGCTCATCTTTTGAATGGAAATCGGTTTTAAATCCGGCAGATACAAGCCCTTTGAACAGTGCTTCAATAAGGTTTTTGCCGACACCTAAAACTTCACCTGTTGATTTCATTTCAGGGCCGAGCTTTGAGTTAACATCATTAAGCTTTTCAAAGCTGAAAACAGGAACTTTTACTGCCACATACGGCGGTGTTTTATAAAGCCCTGTGCCGAATCCCAGCTCTTTAAGTTTTTGACCTACCATAATTTTGGTTGCAAGTTCAACCATAGGTACACCCGTAACCTTGCTGATGTACGGTATTGTTCTTGAAGCTCTTGGGTTAACTTCGATTACATATAATTCATTGTGATAAATAAGATATTGAATGTTGATAAGACCTTGCGTGCCGAGTTCAAGTGCAAGCTTTTGCGATACATCACATATCTTTTCAAGCATCATATCATTAAGATTATATGGCGGGTAAACAGCAATTGAGTCACCTGAATGTACACCGGCTCTTTCAATATGCTCCATAATACCCGGGATAAGAACATCATTGCCATCGGAAATACAGTCAACTTCAAGCTCTGTTCCCATCATATATTTGTCAACAAGAACAGGGTTTTCAATTCCCTGCGCAAGTATAATTGCCATATAT
>CAVLCX010000276.1:0-2352 GCA_963661525.1 bacterium | reverse complement strand
ATATAGCCACGGTCAAACTGCATACCTTCAACTACTTCGCAAACAGTTTCGGCAGTCTTTGATTCTTCAATTGTGATAACACCGTCAGCAGATACTTTTTCCATAGCATCAGCAATAAGCGAACCTACATATTCATCAGCAGCAGATACAGTTGCTACCCTTGCAATATCATCTGAACCTTTAACCTGCTCGCTGTTAGCCTTTACAGCTTCAACGGTAGCGTCAACAGCAGCTTTAATACCGTTTTTAACTGCCATTGGATTTGCACCGGCAGCAACATTCTTCATTCCCTCGCGTACAAGGGCCTGTGCAAGAAGTGTAGCGGTTGTAGTACCGTCACCGGCATCATCATTTGTTTTTGATGAAACTTCCTTAACAAGCTGAGCGCCCATATTTTCAAATGGGTCATCAAGTTCAATTTCTTTAGCAATTGTTACACCGTCATTGGTAATAAGCGGTGCACCGTACTTTTTGTCAAGAACAACATTGCGTCCTTTAGGACCAAGTGTAATTTTAACAGTATTTGCAAGTTTGTCTATACCTGCCTGAAGTGCTTTTCTTGCATCTTCGCCATAAATTATATCTTTAGCCATAATAAATCCCTCCGATTACTCTACAACTGCAAGAACATCTTTGATTGATGTAATAGTATATTCAACACCATCAATTTTTACCTGTGTTCCCGAATATTTACTGATAATAACTTTATCGCCTGCTTTAACGGTCATAGGGTTTTCATCTGTTCCCGGACCTACTGCAACGACTTCGCTCATTTCAGGCTTTTCCTGTGCTGAAGCGGCAAGAATAATACCGCTCTTTGTTGTTTCCTCTGCTTCAACAGATTTTAAAAGTACTCTGTCAGCAAGTGGTTTGATTGTCATATTTATCACCTCTGAAATTATTTGAAAAATCATTTAGCACTCTATCACTTCGAGTGCTAACAATTACTATTTTAGCAATTATTTTCCATTTGTCAATAGCGTTAACAAATATTTTAAAATTTCTTTTATTATTACTTATATATTTTTATGAATACACGCTGCAATAAATCACCGTTTAATTTAATCTTGCAAAAATTACTGAAATTATATATAATGTTTTTATATTTTAAAGGAGTAATAAAAATGGGTATATATATCGGCGGAATTATTGTAGGTATTGTAATAATTTCTCTTGGGTCTATTTTAGCAAAAAGTAAAAATTCAAAGCTTTGGCACATTCTTTCTGTTATCGGAACAGGAGTTTTGACAGTATTTATTGTTTTAACAATCAGCTTTTGTGCAGATAACGGAAAAGATTACGAATCACCTGCACTTGCCAACGCCAACTGGAGAGAGCAGAAAACCTATTCACAGGATTACCAATTAAATGATGGTACAAGCGTTTGCGTATCAATGCTTGATGATTTAAGCGGCTACGCTGTGTACAACACCGAAAACGGTGAAAGAATAGGCACACTTGCCTGGCCTAATGACCAAATCAGCGTTGGCGAATGGGAACTTAAAATAGCCGATGTTAACGGGGATAAAAGTAATGACATCGGTGTAATTACACAAAACTCAACTGTTATTTGGTACAAGTATTCACCAAATAAAGAATACAGCAAAGAAAATCCAAACGGTTGCTTTGAGATAATAGGTCAATTTTAAGCTTATTAAACGCATTGGTATAGCATTTCTGCTACGCCAATGCTTTTATTTTTTACTCATTTACAAAAGTGAATTCATCATTTTCGTAATCGACTTTGCATTTTCCTTTGACCTTATTTTCAAGAATAAGTTCTGAAAGCTTATCCTCAATTTTAGTTTGAATAGCACGCCTTAAAGGTCTTGCGCCATATACCTTATCAAAGCCTTTTTCCGCAATAGCGTCAATAGCTTTATCTGTTACATCAAGGGTAATACCTAAATCCTCACATCTCTTATCAAGAGATTTAAGCATACGGCGGGCAATTTCCTTAATATCGTCTTTTTCAAGTTGTTTAAATACAACTATATCATCAACACGGTTAAGGAATTCAGGTTTAAATGTAGCCCTTAAATCAGCCATTACAAGCTTTTCAATATCTACATTTTCATCTGTATTTTCTTTATTATCAAAGCCGAGAACAAGTTTAGGGTCTGTAATTTTTGATGCGCCTACATTTGAAGTCATAATAATTACAGCATTTTTAAAGCTTACTTTTCTGCCTTGTGAATCGGTTAAAACACCGTCTTCAAGAATTTGAAGAAGCATATTGAAAACATCAGGGTGTGCCTTTTCGATTTCATCAAAAAGAACAACCGAATAAGGTTTTCTTCTTATTTTTTCAGTAAGCTGACCACCTTCATCAAAGCCGACATATCCCGGAGG
>CAVLCX010000275.1:470-2378 GCA_963661525.1 bacterium | reverse complement strand
GAATATGACGATGAAGAAGAGCAAAGTATAACTCAAATAGACGATAAAACATTCACATTTGACGGCTTTGCCGATATTGAAGATGTTGAAAAAGCTCTTAAAGTTGATTTGCCTGACGGTGATTATGATACTGTTGCGGGCTTTGTAATCAGCCTTTTAGGTTACCTGCCGCACGAAGATGACGGAAAAGAGCATTGTGTAAAATATAACAATCTTGTTTTTACCGTGTTAGATGTTAAAGACAGAAGAATCGGCAAAATAAAAGTAGATGTTGAATAATTAAGGCGATAATATGGCAGAAAAAATTATAGAATTTGACGCTATGGAGCAAGCTGTAAGCCTGTTCGGTAGTTTTGATGAAAATGTAAAAATGATAGAGGGCGAATATGATGTTTCAATCATTTCCCGCGGCTCCGAATTAAAGGTGTGCGGTGATATTGAAAATGTAGATAAAGCTGTGCGTGCTTTAAACTCAATGCTTATGCTGATAAATAAGGGCGAGCAGTTAACACAGCAAAATGTTCGCTATGTGCTTACTCTTGTTAATGAGGGCAATGAAGATAAAATATCAAGTATGAGCAGCGGTTCAATTTGCATATCTTCAAAAGGCCGCCCGGTTAAGCCTAAAACTCTCGGACAAAAAAAGTATTGTGATGCGATTATGGATAATACCATCACATTCGGTATCGGCCCGGCAGGTACAGGTAAAACTTACCTTGCTGTTGCAATGGCGGTTACAGCCTTTCGTGCAAAGGAAGTTGACAGAATCATACTTACCCGCCCGGCAGTTGAAGCGGGCGAAAAATTGGGGTTTTTACCCGGGGACTTGCAAAGTAAGGTTGACCCTTATTTAAGGCCGCTTTATGACGCACTTTTTGATATGCTCGGTGCAGAAAGCTTTCAAAGGTATCAGGAAAGGGGTGCTATTGAGGTTGCACCGCTTGCTTATATGCGCGGGCGTACACTTGATGACAGCTTTATAATTCTTGATGAAGCTCAAAACACCACACCTGAGCAAATGAAAATGTTTTTAACCCGCCTTGGCTTTAATTCAAAAATGGTTATTACGGGTGATATAACACAAATTGATTTACCTGACGGAAAGAAATCAGGATTAAAAAAAGTAATGCATATTCTTCGCAATGTTAATGATATTGCAATTTGTAAGTTTGATAAAAAAGATGTTGTAAGGCATAAGCTTGTGCAGGATATTGTAAACGCTTACCAAAAATACGAGGAGGATAAGAATAATGGACGCAGTTAAAGTAATTATTTCAAATGACCAAAAAGCAGTAAAAGTACCAACCGGAATAAGAATGTTAATCAGGCGTTGCTGCCATGCTGTTTTGCAGCTTGAAGGCTTTAAAGGCTCTGCCGAGGTCAGCGTAAGATTTGTTGATAATGAGCAAATAAGAGAACTTAATAAGCAGTACCGCAATATTGATAAAGAAACAGATGTTCTTTCTTTTCCGCTTGGCGAAAACGGAGAATATGATATTAACCACGATACCGGTGCAAAGCTTTTGGGTGATATTGTAATTTCCGTACCAAAAGCAGTTGAGCAGGCGAAGCTTTATAATCACCCGCTTCAAAGGGAAATCGGATTTTTGACCGTTCATTCAATGCTTCATCTTTTAGGATATGACCATGAAGACGGCGGACTTGAAGCAGTACATATGCGTGAAAAAGAAGAAACCGTACTTACTCAAATCGGTTGGAAGCGTAATAACAGCTATTATATGGGAGACGAATAATGACTAAAACAGCTTTTGTAGCTATTGTAGGTAAACCAAATGTCGGCAAATCATCTTTGCTTAATAAAATGCTTGGCCAAAAAATTGCAATAGTATCATCAAAACCGCAAACTACGAGAACTAAAATTATGGGCGTACTTACAAAGGGTGAAAC
>CAVLCX010000275.1:0-460 GCA_963661525.1 bacterium | reverse complement strand
AAACACAGCTTGTTTTTACCGATACACCCGGCTTTCATAAGCCGCATAATAAACTTGGCGAAAAGATGAATGAGGCAGTAGGTGACACTGTCGGCGGTGTTGATGCGTGCCTGTTTTTAACCGAACCTCGCGGTGAACTTAATGAGCAGGAGCTTCAGCTTTTAGATATGTTTAAAAAGCAGAAAATGCCTGTTATTCTCGCAATCAACAAGATTGATATGATAAATGACAAGGAAGAATTACTCAATAGAATTGTTTATCTTACTTCATTTTATGATTTTACTGCCGTCGTGCCTGTAAGCGCCACGCAGGGTGACCATGTTGATGAACTTATTGATGAACTTGATAAGCTTGCTTTTGAGTCACCGCACTTTTTCCCGGATGATACATTGACCGACCAGCCTGAAAGAGTTTTGGCGGCTGAAATAATCAGAGAAAAAATACTCAGACTCATGGATAA
>CAVLCX010000274.1:0-2413 GCA_963661525.1 bacterium | reverse complement strand
GTGAAAGACCTGCGGTTGTGTTTATTCAAAAAATGGAAAATGATAAGGTTACGCCGGAGGGACTTTGCATTAAATGTGCAAGGGAACTTAATATAGGCTCCATCAATCAGATGATCGATAAGCTCGGCATTTCCGATGAAGAAATTGAAGCTGCGTCAGAGCAAATGGCTAACTTTATGGAAAATATGGGCGATTTTGATATGGATAGCTTGGGTGAAATGTTTAATACCGAGAATTTTGACGGCGCTCAAACTATGCCTTTTTCCGATTTAATTAACGGTGCGCTTTCAGCTAATGATGAAGCTGATAATGATGAACTTGCAAATCAAGTTAAAGATTCAAGCGGTAAAAAGCCTAAAAGAGGGAAGAAAAACGGCAAGGATGATTCAAGAAAGTTCCTTAATACTTATTGTACCAATCTTACTGACCGTGCAAAACATGGCAAAATAGATAATATAATAGGCCGTGAAAATGAAATTTCCCGTGCAATTCAAATCCTTTGCAGAAGAACTAAAAATAACCCTTGCCTTATCGGTGAGCCGGGTGTAGGTAAAACTGCTATTGCCGAGGGCCTTGCTATCAAAATTGCAAAGGGTGAAGTTCCTGCTCGCCTTGCAGATAAGGAAATTTATCTTCTTGACCTTACTGCGCTTGTTGCCGGCACACAGTTTAGGGGCCAGTTTGAAGGCAGAATTAAAGGCCTTGTTGATGAAGTTAAGCACGAGGGTAATATAATTCTGTTTATTGATGAAGTTCATAATCTTGTAGGCACAGGCGATTCAGAGGGAACTATGAATGCCGCTAATATTCTTAAGCCTGCACTTTCCCGCGGTGAAATTCAGGTTATCGGTGCTACAACATTTAATGAATACAGAAAATATATAGAAAAAGATGCAGCGCTTGAAAGAAGATTTCAGCCTATTAAAGTAGAAGAACCGTCTATTGACGATGCATATAAAATGCTTGTCGGAATTAAAGGTTATTATGAAGATTACCACAAGGTTCAAATTTCCGATTCATTAGTCTATAAGGCTGTTACTATGTCGGAAAGATATGTGACTGACAGGTATCTTCCGGATAAAGCTATTGATTTGCTTGATGAAAGCTGTACAAGTGCGAATTTGCGTAATCCTGCTATCAGTCAATATCAGATGGCACTTGAACGCAAAAATCTGTTAGAAACAAATATAAAAAATCTTTCTAATCCTGAAGATAATGAAGAAATAGATTATGAGCTTGTTACAAAGCTTAAGAGCGAAGTTTTGCAGCTTGATGAGAAGTTGGCTGAACTTAAGGAAAAAGCAGCCGATAATCAAGTTTTAGAGGCTGATTTAGCTAAAGTCATTTCACTTTGGACCGGAATTCCGGCTACTAAAATTGAGCAAAATGATGTTAAAAAACTTGCAAACCTTGAAAATGAATTAAAAGAGCATATCATCGGTCAGGATGTTGCAATAGAAAAGGTTGCAAACGCAGTACGCAGGGGCAGAGTAAATATCAGCCCGAAAAAAAGACCGCAGTCATTCATTTTTGTAGGCCCTACCGGTGTCGGCAAAACCGAACTTGTTAAAAGACTTGCAGACAGTCTTTTTGACAGCCCGGATAATCTTATTCGCCTTGATATGAGCGAATTTATGGAAAAATTCAGCGTGTCGCGTATTATCGGCTCACCTCCGGGATATGTGGGATATGATGATGCAGGCCAGCTCACTGAAAAAGTAAGACGCAAGCCGTACAGCATTATTCTTTTTGATGAGATTGAAAAGGCACATAAAGATGTGCTTAACATTCTTCTTCAAATTCTTGATGAGGGCAGAATTACCGACGCACAGGGAAGAAATGTTAATTTTGAAAATACAATTATTATTATGACTTCAAATGCCGGCTCAACTGATTCTGCGTCATTAGGCTTTAATAAAACTGCAAATGATATTAACGCAGAAGTTACTATGAAAGCTCTTGAGCGTTTTCTTCGCCCCGAATTTTTGGGCAGGGTAGATGAGGTTGTTATTTTCAATCAACTTACTCACGATAATTTTGAAAAGATTGCCAAGCTTATGCTTGATGAACTTGTTGAAAGTCTTAAGGATAAAGCTATTTCTATGACTTATGATGAAAGCGTTCCTGTTTACCTTGCTAAAAAAGCATTTGGTTCCAAGAAAAATGCAAGGGGACTTCGCGATTGTGTAAGGCGTGATGTTGAAGAAAAGCTTGCAAATGCAATAGTTTTCAACCAAGATGAAGATATTAAATCACTTGCAATTTCAACTCAAAATGATGAAATAAAAATTAAAATAAATTAAATTGCAAAAAAGACTTGACATTTCAACGCTCGTTATGTATAATAATGAGCGTTGTAACGCGGGTGTAGTTCAATGGTAGAATCCCAGCCTTCCAAGCTGGTCGTGTGGGT
>CAVLCX010000273.1:876-2443 GCA_963661525.1 bacterium | reverse complement strand
CAATTTTACCAACATTTCGCGGATTTGTAAAGTGGTCCATTACTTTTTCTGAATAGAGAGCCATTATTTATTTTCCTCCTTTTTGATTTTTTCCCAAACGGGAGATATAGAACGAAGGTAATCAACTACCCCCGGAACCGATTCAACAATGTGGTCCATTTGTTCCATTGTATTATATTCACTGATTGAAAGTCTTAATGAACCGTGTGCGATTTCAACCGGCACACCGATTGAAAGAAGTACATGTGATGGGTCAAGGCTGCCGCTTGTGCAGGCAGAGCCGCTTGATGCGCAAATACCCTTTGCATCAAGCAAAAGCAATAAGCTTTCGCCCTCAATACCTTCAAAGCACATATTTAATGTACCCGGAAGATGATGTTCAAGGTCGCCGTTAATTCTGCTTCTTTCAATACCTTTAAGGCCGTCAATAAGCCTATTTCTCATAGCTGTAACTTTAGCATCATTTTCATCAAGATGGTCAGTTGCTTCCTTGATAGCTGTAGCCATACCTACAATTGAAGCCATATTTTCAGTGCCTGCTCTTTTACTGCGTTCCTGTGCGCCACCGTAAATAATATTAGTAAGAAGAATACCTTTACGCGCATAAAGGAAGCCCACACCTTTAGGGCCGTGGAATTTATGAGCTGATACAGAAAGCATATCAACATTCATATCCTTAACATTTACAGGGATATGACCCACTGCCTGAACAGCGTCTGTATGAAACAAAACACCCTTTTCCTTGCAAATTTTGCCGATTTCAGCGATTGGCTGAATAGTGCCGATTTCATTATTAGCAGTCATAATTGTAACAAGGCAGGTTTCATCTGTAATTGCATTTTCAACATCTTCAGGTTTTACTACACCGTTTGAATATACATCAAGGAGCGTTACGGTAAAGCCCTCTTTTTTCAAGGCATCAAGTGTGTGAAGAACAGCGTGATGTTCAAACTTACTCGAAATAATATGTTTCTTACCCTTTCTTGCACCAATGTATGCTGCCGAACGAATTGCCTGGTTATCAGCTTCACTGCCGCCGGAGGTGAAATATATCTCTTTCGGGTCAGCGCCAATACAATTGGCAACAGTTTCCCTTGCATTTTCCAAATACTCTTTTGCAACCTGGCCGACTGAATGAAGAGATGATGGATTACCATAAATATCTGTAAGAAGTGGCATCATTGCTTTAAGCACATTTTCACTCATTTGAGTGGTTGCCGCATTATCTGCATAAACCGTCATAATATCGCCTTTCTAACCACAATATAAGTCTGCTGTGGATGACAGAAAATTGTAAAATATTAAAGGTAAAAACAGCAAAATCAATATTCCTACCTTTTCAATAGGAAATAATAGCACTAATTTCCTACCTTGTCAATAGGATATTATTGATATTTTGCAAACAATTTATACATAAAAACAAAATTACTTTTTTCTGTTTCCTTTTCTGTCAAAAGTGTTTGATAAAGCCTTTTCGGTTTTACCGATTGTGACGAACAAAGTAACAAACTCAGCCAAGAAAATTACGAATGCCACCGATACAAATACACGCTGGTCGGTTTTAATC
>CAVLCX010000273.1:0-866 GCA_963661525.1 bacterium | reverse complement strand
GTTTTAATCAGGCAAGGCATAATAATAGCCGAAGCCAAAATAAACCCGCCGCCGAATTTCATCCAAAGCTTGCCGCAAAATTCGTGCGCAAAAGTCCAAGTATCTTTGTTAATCATTGACCAACCTGTTCTGTATCCAAAAATATTATTTATATTTTTCGGCCCACCGGCTACAAAAATAAAGCTGCTCATAAACATAATTATCGGCAAAACCAAATCAATAAATAACATATAAAACCATAATTTCATAATAATCACCTCAAATATTATAACATATCAAGCATATTAAAACAATCTTATTGGCAAAAATCGACAAATGCCCACAATTTTGTTGCATTTATGCTGATAACAGTATATAATAGTTTTTAATTTAGAAAAAGAGGGATACATATACCGGGGAAACTTAGAAAATTACTTAATAACAGCAGGAACATCAATGAGCCTTATTCGGTTGATGATATGAGCAATCATAACGGCGGCTTAATATCATTTGAATATTGCGGAGAAAAGTACAATTTCACAATTCGCGAAAATGCAACGGTGCAATTGTTAACACCGTTAAAACAAACGAGGGTTCAAGATTATTTTCTAAAACCCAAGTTGTTGAAAACAGAGATAAACGAAATCCGGAAAAGACAGAATATATCGCTTCCCTTTTAAGAGTGGAAGATATGATTGATAATATGATTTGCGATAACATAAATAAAAACGTAATTCAAAAAAGTGATGAAAGACTTGATAAATGCATTGAGCTTTTGCAAGAATTGAGAAATAACAAATAACAAAAAATGACTTGTTCAATAAGAACAAGTCATTTTTTATGCAAACATAACCGATGCGGCAATAAGATGTTGACCTGCGTAGTAT
>CAVLCX010000272.1:0-2452 GCA_963661525.1 bacterium | reverse complement strand
ACATTAACCTGCACAGTTGAAGCAAAAAAAGACATAAAGCCGGGCAAGGTTGACATAAAGATTAAAAAGGACGGAAAAAGTTATGTACTCACCCGCAGTGTTGACGGGGAAGTAAATTACACAACTTACAGCAAATATTCCAAGCCTAAAACAGAAAAAACAACTAAAAAGAGCGACAAAAAGGATAAAGATAAAAAAGACGAAAACAAGAAAACCACCAAGAAAAAATCAGATTAAATAATTCGGCAAAAGAGGTGAAACGGTGAAAAAATACAATTATTTTGATGATGAACCGGACGAAATTGAAAAAGTAAAAAAATCAAATTCCAAAAAAGCAGGCAAAATAGATTTATCCCCTGTTATAAACAAATTCAAAAAAATTGAAGCCACCGTTCACGAAGAAGCAGAAGAAGATATTAAAGTGGTGGAGGAATTTCCGCTTTTGCGCAGCGCAGTTATTAAAGGATTATGGATCGCGGGCGTAATACTTATAGTGGTAATAATGGCGGTTTCGTTTTCCATATCGCTAAACAACAAAAGCAAAAGGGCAGAGCAGTTTGACAAAGACGCAGGAAATGTCTGCATAAATTACATAAAAAAATACGGTTCGGTTAAATGGGAAGCTCTTGACGAAGCAAAGTACGGTGAAAACAAAGCCAAGCTTACCGGTGTTTGCTATGCAAGGCAAATGGATTTTAACGGTGACGGGCGTGACGAACTTATGATTTGCTACAACAGTGATAATGTTTATTACCTTGAAGTTTGGGGCTACCATAAGGGCGATTTCAGCCAGCTGTATAAAAACGAAGCAAATTCCACACAAAAGGAAACAGAGGGATACTGGGTATCATTTTACAGAAAAGGAAACAAATACCTGATTTGCAAAAATGACAAAAATAGCCCTCAAAATCTTACAACATACACGCTGAGAAACGGAAAATTCAAAAAAAGCGGCACTGCAAGCTATGATATTGCAAGTGATGCTTATTCGATAAAAGGCAAAGTTATAAAAGATAAATTTGAAACTATTGAACTTTCCTGTTTCAGAAAATCAAAGGCGGAAATAACTACCGAACTTGTGAGCGCAAATATCGACGCATTCGGCAACATCAGTTCACAGGCAATTACAAACACATTAAGTGAAAAGGAAAGAAAAGCAAATGCGTATTACGAAGTAGTTAAAAAAAGACTTGAAAAATACGGACAGCCGAGTATTAAAACCGATGATGACGAAGAAAAATATATTGACGGTGTTGCATATGTTAAGCAAATCGACTTTGACGGGGACGGCAATGACGAACTTTGTATGGTTTACAGAACATACAAGAGTATGAGCAAATATGACGAATACTCCGGCGATTACATTTATTATGATAAACCGCAGTACAGCCTTGATATTTACAAATGGGACGGAAATTCGGCAAAGCGGGTAATAAATAAAGAATGCGTTTCCGTTTATTTTGATGATGACTCGGTATTTTACTTACTGCTTAAAAAAGGTAAAAAAACAACTAATCTTTGCACAAATAATTACGATAAAGAAAACAATTACAACTTCACTGCAAATTCAAAAGAATATGCATATAAAAAAGGCGTATTCACCCCGATTTACAGCGCAAAGGAAGTAAACGATTACGGATATAAATCATTTTATATAAATGACGAAAGAGTATATAATCGCGAATGGGAGCAAAAGGGTTACAATGTACCGCTGTTTTTAAATGATGAGGACAGCATGGATACATCAAAATATGACTTAACATATTTTTCGGGTGAAAATTCAAACGACTTTGAGCAAACGATGAAAAATACAATTGATGAAATTCAAAAGCTTAACAAAGAATACACACAAGAAAACGATACAGACTAAAAAAGCGTTGGGATAAAATCTAAATAAGTCCGTAAAAAATGGACAATAGAAAAAAGCCCCCAATGGTAGAATTAAAGAAAACTACCATAGGGGGATTTTTAATACCAAGAAATTATCAACATATAAGCAAATGAAAAACCTCCCTTACGGCATATTGCATAAGGGAGGTTAACAATTTTATTTATCTTATTGCGTCTTTCATTGATTTTACATAATCGAATACATATTTCGGTGCGTCTTTGCCATGCTCTGCCACAATATTTACTATTGCCGAGCCGACTATAACACCGTCGGCATATGCGGAAAATTCCTTTGCCTGCTGTGGCTTGTTAATACCAAAGCCGATTGCAACAGGAACATCCGTTACACTTTTGATATGTGAAACTATTGACTGCAAGTCTGTTTTAATTTCATTTCTCATACCGGTAACACCCATTGATGAAACGGTATAAATAAAGCCTTTTGCGTCACCTGCTATCATTTTAATTCTGTCTTCACTCGTAGGTGCAATAAGTGAAATTACATCTATATCATATTTTTCGGCAACACTTTGAAGTTCGTCCTTTTCTTCATACGGTCAAT
>CAVLCX010000271.1:0-2489 GCA_963661525.1 bacterium | reverse complement strand
AACGGCAGACTTAAAGACGGTGAAAAAGTTTCACCAACTTCACCCACAAATCCGGATAACGGCTATGGAATTGCAAAGCTTGCGGCAGGTAAAATGAGCAGAATTTTATGCTCCCAGCTTGGAATGAAGCATATTTGGTGCAGAATTTTATCGGCTTACGGTCCGGGTGACGGTGCGCATACTATGGTTATGAGTACGATTATAAAATTCTTAAATGGGGAAGATTGTGATTTTACCCCCGGTGAGCAGCAATGGGATTTCCTCTATAACGGGGATATTGCAAATGCATTTTATCTTGCAGCCGAAAAGGGCAAAGACGGTGCGATTTATACCCTGGGTTCAGGCAAAACAAAGAGCCTTAAGGATTATATAACCACTATTCGTGATATTGCCTGCCCGAGTGCAAAATGTAATTTCGGTGCAGTCGATTATTTTCCGAATCAAGTAATGTATCTTTGCGCAGATATTGAAGATTTAAAAAGAGATACCGGTTTTGAGCCGCAGGTCGATTTTGAAACAGGTATTAAAAACACTGTTGAATGGTATAAATCACAGGTGAAATGAGGGAAAATTATGAAAAAAATAGGTATTATGATTCCTTGCTACAATGAGCAGGAAAATATTGTTCAAATTTGTAATGCTGTTGTAAAAGAAATAACTGAAGAACTTCCGCAATATGATTATGAAATTCTTATTATGGATAACTGTTCTACGGATAATACGCGCCCTCTCATCAGGGAAATTTGCAAAAAAAATCCGAAAATTAAAGCTATTTTAAATGCTAAAAATTTCGGGCAGTTTAACTCACCTTATTACGGAATGCTTCATGTAGATGGGGACTGCGTAATTCCTATTTGCGCCGATTTCCAAGACCCTGTTGAAATGATACCGAAATTCGTTCACGAATGGGAAAACGGATATAAAATTGTTTGCGCAATTAAATCATCAAGTAAAGAAAATAAACTTATGTATTGGGCAAGAAGCTGCTATTATAAGATGATTAAGAAAATGTCATCAGTTGAGCAGATTGAACATTTTACAGGTTTTGCTCTTTATGATAAAGCGTTTATTGATGTGCTTAGAAATCTTGATGACCCAACACCTTTTATTCGCGGTATTGTTGCCGAGCTTGGATTTAAGAGAAAAGATATTGAATTTGAGCAACCGAAGCGTAAAGCAGGCAAAACTCATAATAATTTCTATTCTCTTTATGACGCGGCAATGCTTTCATTTACTTCTTACACAAAAATGGGGTTAAGAATTGCAACTTTTGCAGGTTTCGGAATAGGCATTTTAAGCTTTTTAATCGGCATTGTTTACCTTATTATGAAGCTTATTTGGTGGGATAGATTTCCGGGCGGTACTGCACCGGCAATTATTTGCTCAATGTTCCTCGGCGGAATTCAGCTTTTCTTCCTCGGTTTTTTGGGCGAGTACATTATGAGTATGAATGCAAGAATTATGAACCGACCTCTTGTAGTTGAAGAAGAACGAATAAATTTTGATGATGAAAACAAGGAGAAAACAGAGTGAAAAGATTAAGTGCGCCAAATGACAACTCGTTGAAACAGCAAAAATTATTTTACGGTATATTATTGGCAATTTTTGTTGTGGCTTTTAATTTTCTTTGGATAAATAAAACATTTACTCTTTCAGAGGGTTGGTCATTTTATTATTGCGGTTTATTAGACCAGGGCAAAGTTGCATATAGAGATTTTTATTATTATTTACCACCTTTAAATCTTCTTGTTGACTTTTTGATTTGGAAAGTTTCCGCAGGGTATTTTATAATATACAGAATACTCAGATTAGTTGAAAGAGTATTGATTGTAGAAATAATGTTTGGCATTGTTTCAAAAAAAGTACATCCTTTTGTTTCTTTTATAGGCAGCTTTTTAAGTGCAATTCTTGCAAGTGCAAATGTGTATGACCTTGGCGGTGACTATAACCAAACGGTTCAGTTGCTTGTGGTTTTACTTTGTGTTCTTGTTTTAAATTACAGTAAGAATTTTGATAATTTGAAGAAACGCTGTTTTTGGATGTTTTTGATAGGTGTATGCGGCGGATGTATGTTCCTTTCAAAGCAAACAATTGTTTTTTCAAGTGCTTTGGTTTTTGCATTTCTTATTTTTATGCTTTTAATATCAAAGCAAGAAAAAAATATTTTCAAAATGATTTTTTCAGTAGGTTTTGGTGTTGCAGTTCCGCTCGGAATTTGCGGTTTATACCTTGTAGTAACTCATTCTCTTACAGAATTTATCACACAGGTATTTAAAGATACAAGTTCAAAAGGCTCTGCTTTAGAAATTGTTTTCGGAAGTCAAAAAGATTTATTTAAGAGCAATTTGCTTTTTGTAATTCTTATTATTGCATATTTTGTTTTGGTTTCACTTAT
Organism: bacterium; assembly: GCA_963661525.1. Taxonomy (GTDB): domain Bacteria; phylum Bacillota; class Clostridia; order Oscillospirales; family Acutalibacteraceae; genus Eubacterium_R. Next base: position 94 of record CAVLCX010000271.1, on the reverse strand, counting down.
TGAAAAGAAGCTGTCACAAAAAAGCAAATTAGTAAACAGAAAATATTTAGATTTGGTTTACATTGCACTTGCGTGCTTAGTGTTGACATATAGC
>CAVLCX010000270.1:0-2496 GCA_963661525.1 bacterium | reverse complement strand
TTTTCTTTGCTTTAAGCTTTTTAACGGTAGTTTTAGTTGTTTTCTGCTTTTTGATAGTTACGGTTTTCTTGTTTTTCTTAGATTTCTTATCTGTTGCCACTTGAATTTGATAACCGTTTACGCCGCTGACTTTTTTCCATTCAACCGATACAGCTTTCTTTGCCGATTTAATCTTTTTAATTGAAACAGACTTTGGTTTAGATGAGGATGAAGTCGTTGATACTAAAGTCGGGTCAGACTTGGTTTGCTGATAATAAATCAAGTCTTCCGATAAACCGCAATAAGGTTTATTTATATCATCCCACTCTGCCTTTGTACCGCCGTAATATACGCTCGTTAAATTTCTGCAAAGGTCAAATGCATTATAGCCGATATTCGTTACACTTTTCGGAATTGACACGCTTGTTAAACCTGTGCAACCGTAAAATGCATAATTGCCGATACTCGTTACTCCGTTAGGTATTGCCACGCTCGTCAATCCGGTACAGTTATAAAAAGCGTAATTACCGATACCGGTTACACTGTTTGCGATTGATACACTTTTTATCCCGGTGCAATCTTTAAAAGCATAATCTTTAATAATTGTTACACCGTTAGGTATTACCGCACTTGTTAAGCCTTTACAATTAAGAAATGCAGAAATACCGATAATTGATACGCTTTCAGGTATTGCTACGCTTGTTAAATTTGTAGATAAATAAAATGCAGATTCGCCGATACTTGTTACACTGCTTGGTATTGAATATGTACTTTCAGCTTTGCCTTCCGGATATTTAATCAATTCCGTCTTATTTTTATTAAACAAAACTCCGCTTATTGAAGCAAAATTTTTATTATCATTTGAAACATCAATTTTAGTTAAATTTCTGCAAGTTGAAAACACAGAAGAATCAACGCTTGCCAAACCGTTTCCGATTGTTACGCTTGCTAAATTTTTACAGCAGGAAAATGCGGAAGAGCCAATACTTATTACGCTGTTTGGTATTGCCACACTTGTTAAGCTTAAGCAACCGTAAAATGCCCATTCACCAATGCTTGTAACGCTGCTCGGTATTATTACACTTGTTAAACTATCGCAGAAATAAAAGGCAGATTCACCAATACCCGTTACCGCTTTGCCGTCAATGGCAGACGGAATTTTAGGCACACTTTCACTGCCCTTATATTTTGTAATTTGAACAGTATTGCCGGCGCTGACTGTATACTCATAATCACCGTAAGTTCCTGCAAAAGCAGAAAAATCAACAAGTGAAACAACACTTATAAGCATTACAAATGATAAAAGCAAACTAAAAATCTTTTTCATACAAAGCCTCCGAATAAGATTAAATATTACATTTTTATATAATATCATCAACAAAATAAATTTGCAATAAAAATGAAAGAAATGTTATTGTACAAATGTATAATTATATGATATAATACCTTTATATTAAATATCGGAGGGCAGAATATGCAGGAATACAAAACTTCGTGGAGAGAAAAAATCTGCTTTGGTGTAGGCGCGGTAGGGCTTGATTTAAGCTACGGAATGTTTTATTCATTTTTAAGTTATTATTTATCAAGCGTACTTGGGCTTAAAGAAGCGTTTTTACTTCTTCTCACCCCTATTGCAAGAATATGGGACGGAATTAACGACCCTATGATGGGTACAATAGTTGACAACACAAGAACAAAGCATGGTAAATACAGGCCGTGGATACTTATCGGTGCTATATGCAACGCAGTTGTACTCTTTTTACTTTTCACAAGCTTTGGAATGAGCGGAACAAAGCTATATATTTACATAGGTGTTATGTACATACTTTGGGGTATGACGAATACAATGGCAGATATTCCGTATTGGAGTATGGTACCTTCTTTCACATCAGACCCTAAAGACAGAAACCTTGTTTCAACAGTTGCAAGAACCTTCAGCGGTTTGGGCCAAGGCATAATTACGGTGGCAACACCTATTATTTTGCCTATGCTTTCAACCGGAATGACAACGGATAAAGGTTACAGCGCAACAGGCTTTTCGCGCTGGGCAGGAATATGCGGAATAATGCTTGTTCTTTTTTCAACCGTATGCGTACTTTCAACAAAAGAAAAGAATGTAGTTTACGGTGAAAAAGCCAAGTTTTCATTTAAAAAGATTTTTTCTGTTATTGCACATAATGACCAGCTTGTTGTATTTATGATAGTTGCAATGCTTTCAAACGCCGGCTGGTACTTAACATCAGGCACAGCGGTGTACTACTTTTCAGATGTACTCGGCGAGCCGAAAGCACAGAGCCTTTTCCAAACTATCGGTGCTGTCGGTTCTGTTTTAGGTCTTGCAGTAATTCCTATACTTTCAAAATGGATGAACAAAAAGAAAATTTATCAAATTTCGCTTATTGCCACTATAATAGGATACATTATGATGTATGTTTTCGGGCCTATTCTCAAAATAACAATAGCGCTTGATATTGCATATATCGTTTCATCAACAGGTATAGCGGCAATGTTTGTAGG
>CAVLCX010000269.1:0-2503 GCA_963661525.1 bacterium | reverse complement strand
AAGTTCGCCTGCATAAGGGTGGCGAGGCGGAACTACCATTTTTGTTGCCCTTTCATAAACGCCTTTAATCTTGTTAATATCGTGGAAATCAAGTTTCGGGTCAACACCCTGGGTCCACATATTAAGTGCCAAGGTTACAATATCAACATTACCTGTTCTTTCACCGTTGCCGAAAAGTGTACCTTCAATTCTGTCTGCCCCGGCAAGTAAGCCGAGTTCGGCAGCAGCTACACCTGTGCCACGGTCATTATGCGGATGAAGTGAAATAATAGCATTTTCACGGTTTGGAAGATGACGGCAGAAATATTCAATTTGGTCTGCATATCCGTTTGGAGTTGAACCCTCAACCGTTGACGGAAGATTAAGAATAATAGGATTTTCCTTTGTAATATGGAGTTCTTCCATAACCTGACGGCAGATTTCAACTGCATTATCCATTTCTGTTCCCGAAAAGCTTTCAGGGCTGTATTCAAAGCGGATATTCATATCAGGATTTTTCTTCTTTTCTTCTTCCGTAAGCTCATAAATAAGCTTTGCACCGTCAATAGCAATATCAATTACACCCTGCATATCGGTTTTAAATACAACCTTACGCTGAAGTGTAGATGTTGAATTATAAAAATGAACAATTACATTTTTAGCACCGTCAATAGCTTCAAATGTTTTTCTGATAAGATGTTCCCTTGCCTGTACAAGCACCTGAATAGTAACATCATCAGGAATATAATTGCCCTCAATAAGTGTTCTTAAAATTTCATATTCTGTTTCACTTGCTGACGGAAAGCCGACTTCAATCTCTTTAAATCCGATTTTTACAAGAGTTGTAAAAAATTCAAGCTTTTCCTGCAAATTCATTGGGTCAACAAGCGCTTGGTTACCGTCACGAAGGTCAACCGAACACCAAGTAGGTGCTTTAGTAATTGTGTTATTAGGCCAAGTGCGGTCAGGAATGTTAATTGGTTCAAAACCTCTGTATTTTTCGTAACCCTTTTTCATAATGTTAATCTCCTTTCATTTTTGCACAGGAGCAAAAAAATAAGCCCCTACACAAGAGTATAGGGGCGTTAATATCACGCTGTACCACCCTACTTCAGCAAGGTAAACCCCTGCCCTTTAGCATCAATCAATGCCACTGCCAATAACGAGGCAAGCCGTCTGTTCCTATTGATTTCTATTCAGAACAGCAACTTGGCAGAGAGCTATGCACCTTTAATTCGTATTGACTTGCACCGTCCGTCAACTCTCTTAAACCAAAATAAAAGGTCTTTTTCTGCTTCACAGTCTTTATTTGGGTACTATCAATTTGTAAATCTATTATATCAAATTAAAACTATTTGTCAAGATTTTTTTAGAGAAGTGAATATCCGTATCCGTTTGTAATTGCGTCAACTTTTTTGTTTTCTTTACAAAGCGGGCAATCGTGCGCAGGGTATGCCTGATACCCCGGTACATCATCAGCACTGAAAATCTTATTAACTTCAACACCGTCAACTTCGTTAATGGCTGAAAATACAGCAGAAATTCCCACTGTTTCGCCACCGTAGTAATTTACACTTTCCATTGCTCTTTCAATTGTTTTACCGCTTGTAATACAAGAAATAAGAAGCAAAACTTTTTTGCCTGTAATAAGCTTACGAAGATTATCACGGAAAATGATATTTCCCTGCGCGTCATATTCAGGGCCGAGTACATAAACCGTGCTGTCAGGATTAGGGTTTAACATATTTGCACGCTGAAGTTCGTGTGCAAGATAAGCACCGAGTGCCTGTGTTTCATATAAGCACAAAACAGTGTCAACATCAATTCCTCTTTCGTGGTAATAGCTTGCAAGCATCATTGCCGCATCAACCGAAACATCATGGTTATGCTTAATATCAGATGTTCCGATGTAAAAATTAAGATGAGAAGAACTTGAAATAAAATGGCCCGGCATTGCGTGAATAAATACACGCTCGTTTCTGTCGGATGTTATTGTATAAATAGTTTTTTCTTCACTCATAGTGACACCCCATTTTTAAACAGTTGTAGTATAAACTATATTTTAAACCATATTGTGCAATTTTGCAATAAAGCACAGCATAAAAAATACATACGATATTTTGTTTATATTTCACAAACTAATTGCCTTTATTTGTACAATATTGACTTTATGATATAAAATTTGATAAAATAAATTTATATTGGGGTGTTAATATGGTTACTGAAAATTATAACTTTTTGCCTGGCGAAGCAAAGGAAATAAGAATAAAAGTTTTTGTTGAAGAGCAGGGGTTTAAAGAGGAATTTGATGAACTTGATTCAATTTGCACTCACCTTGTAACTTTTGATAATGATAAACCTTGCGCTACCGTTAGATTTTATGAGCAAAACTCGGTTTACTATATCGGCAGGCTTGCTGTTTTAAAGGAATATCGCAGTAAGCACCTGGGTGCAAAAATAGTAAACGAAGCCGAAAAGCTGATTAAAGCAAAGGGCGGCAAAGAAATCAGGCTTCATTCGCAGG
>CAVLCX010000268.1:0-2526 GCA_963661525.1 bacterium | reverse complement strand
TCTTCAATCTCATCTTCACTAAGACTTGTTTTGAAGGTTCTGTAAAGATAATGGTTGTTGCCATCATGATGTGAACAGTCGCATCGTAAATCATTGTTTTCATCTACATACCATTTTGCATAATCACAATCAGTATAAAGACAATCAACAACTTTACCTGATTCAATAGTTTTGTATCCTGTTACTGTACCGTTCCATCTGCCGATTTCTGCAATTATGATAATAGGTAAATCAAAAACAATATCACTAAGATTAAGACGCATATCATCATAACATGTATTATTATCTTCATACATTTGTTCTTGGAGTTCAGATTCAGTTAATTCAGGATAATCATCTTTATAATCATCAAAATTCAAATCATAAGGATAATTACTCCAAAGAGTGTGTTCTTTATTTTTAACAGTAGTTGTATTAGTCATAATAAACCTCCGATTAATAATCTTCCGGCAAATAGCCTTCCCTTTTCATTGTTATAATATCTTGAAGTTCAGCTACAATTACACTACCAAATCCGTAATCATCATCTGCAACATCATCCGGACCAAGATAAAGAATTGGATACTCATTATGATCATTGTCAATAGCAACGACCTCAACTGATTCATTATCTTTGAATACATCAAAAGCATCTTCAAATGCTTTATCAAGGTTTTCATAATCTGTTGTCATCTCAGAGTTACCGTTATTTAGGTCATATTTATCTCTCCAAGATTTAACGCCCAAATGATATTCGTTTTCAGGATAAAATTTCTTGTATGCATCAATAAGAACTTTATCCTCTAAAACATCTTCTTTTATGAATCTGATATGGCTGTGCTTATTCAAATAACCTTTGGTTTCACCATAATGAATCATGTATGCAAGTTGATCCAGTGCCGAGTAATCTTCATCGCTATAGGCAAATTTATTAAATTCATTTTCCAAATCATAATAATTTTCGCCGTAAATAAGCTTTTGAATATCATTTACCTTGTTTTTAGAATTCTTATAAAGGAAAGCAACATCAGAATTTGCATCGTTTTTTGTTATACTTTCAATGGTTTCAACTGCTCTAACTGTATATTGTATACCATCCCAATCAAGTGTAACAAAGAAAGGAAAATCAGGAAGTGGTTCTTGAAACAAAGTAGCATCTTCAACACTGCAATCAAGTTTCAAAGCACCAAGCTCTCTTTGATTTTTTACTTTTGCAATCATAACAAAAGAGTCACTATCAACTTCATCATCAAGAGTAATTTCATCCATTTTTGCAAAAATTGAATTAAACAATTCATTGTTGAGAACTGACATACCTCTTTTGATGTATGTCTCAGGATTACTTTCTTCCCTGATGCTAATAAATTCACAATCAGGCTTAAACACCTTAAAAGTTTTTTCAGCAAGTTCTTCCTTGGCTGCTTCAACCAACACACAACTGAAATTTTTATTACCTTCTCTTGTATATGTCACCATATAATTCTTGTAAGTCATAAATATACCTCCTACCCTGCTGCTTGACTTTTGACAGCAGGGATTAAATTATTCTTTTTAATTTTTATTTTCTCGATGTTCGTCAACAACAGTGTTGCCATAGTTTCCAAAAGAAATTTTATCAACTTTCAATTTTTTTAGTGTTTCAATAAGTAATTTATTGTCACTAAAAACACTTGGAAAATCAATATATTCTTTACCTAAAACTTGTGACAGCCTATAACGATAACAAATAATCTTTGATATGCCAGATTCTTCTTCTGTATTATCAATAATTTTTTCAATTTCAGGATAATAAAGGAAATCTTCAAAATCATTATCAAGAAATTCCTCGTAGCATGGATAAATTTCACCGTTTGCAAAACCGTATTCTTCAACATATTCATCAAATGACATACCATCTGTTGTATCTTCACATTCGTGAAGATTGTTGTTAGACTCATCATTTTCATAAAAAGCCTCGGTTTGTGAACAATGCTTAAATATTTCGTAAGCCCTCTCCTCGTTTGAAAGTTCTGGGCTTAACTTCATATCTATTGGATCATAAACTCTCATTTGAATGTTCCTCCTTAATCATCTAAGCTCATAACAAATTTACAAGCTTTTGCTAATGCTTTATTCATCACAGCATTTTGCTGTAATGTTTCTCTTGATATACCCAATGCTTCGAGAGTATCATCAACACAGCCGGTATATCCATATTCATAGTTTTGTAACTCATATACAAACATATCATAGATATATCCTTCGCCTGTCGAGTCTTCCTCAATAGCTTTTTGGTGTTCTTCAAGATGACGATTAAGCATATCATTAAATGCTTTTACATCCTTTTTACGGATGAGTACACCGCATCCTAATGATGCAAGTTGCTTTCCGAAATAATTATCAGAATTTTCATCAAATGATAAATTCCATTCTTCAACAATCTTTTTAAATTGTTCATCACTAAAAGCAGCTTTAATAGGAAAAGCATTAGTTTCTGCCATTTGTTTGTCTTTTAATTCTTTATATGAATTGCTCATATTTACCTCCATAAAAAAATCCACTGAATTA
>CAVLCX010000267.1:0-2548 GCA_963661525.1 bacterium | reverse complement strand
CCTTCGGCGCTCCGATTTTTGCAACATCTTTACCGTCTTTGATTTTGAAGTCACTCTTTAAAAAGCCACGGTATTTTTCTATCAGCTTTGCCCTTTCGCCAAATTGAGCAACGCCCCATACGGTAAGAAAATTTATACTTATTGCAATTGAATATGCGCTGTTAAAGCTTGCAACAAAATCACCGGGTGTAATCGTCTTTTTAACCAGCACAAGATAGCCGAGATAAAGCGGCAAAACAAACATAAAGCCGACTATTTGCACGCCCATTTCCTGAATAAAATAGAGCCTTGGTATTTTAGTCCAATATTTCTTTTGATTGGTAATTACATCATCGGCAGCGTCATTATACTTGCTGATTAAAAGAGGATGAACATTATTCATTCTCACTTCTTTAGCATAATCCTGCAAATAAAAAATACGCTGAAAATAATCGGAACGCCTGTGATATTTTGTATTTTCAATTCGCCTTTCAACCTGCAAATCACTTATAATATGGCTGATAGGAAGAAATATTAAAATAGTACCCAGTATAATTACAAGGCAAAGCGGATCGATAGTTAAAAGAATTGACGATACAGTCAAAAGTGAAACAACATTTGCAAAATACCGCCTGACTAAACCCAAAAGATTTTGAATATTATCGCTTGAAGATTCAATAGTCAAAATGAAATTATTATAAAAATCAGGGTTATCATATGACTCTAAATCAAGCGACTTTGCCTTTTCGTAAAGCTGACGGTTAAGGTTGAAATATGCCTTTTCCTTTTGAATATTCCAGAAAAATTCACGATATAAATAGCAAATAAGTTTGCTTACAATCAACAATGTGGCCGTACCCAAAACAACATAATAGATACGATTTAGCCTTTCACCCGAAGCGGCAATATCAATAACATATTTTATACCTAAAACGCTGATAAGTGTACTCGGCAAATTATTCATAACGCCCCAAATAAGTTCACCGATAACAAGAAACGGTGACGCTTTAAAAAGGAGTGACATAAAAAACATCATATTTGAAAACATACTATGCTCATCTTTTTGCTTTGCTTTAGTTTTCATCAAGTACACCCTCCTTTTCATAATTTGAGGCTTGAAGAGTAAACATTTTTTCATACTCTCCGCCGTTTTTCATAAGTTCATTGTGGCTGCCCTGTTCAATAATTTTACCGTTTGAAAGCACAATTATATTATCACTCAGCACTGCACTTGAAAGCCTGTGAGAAATAAAAATAACAGTCTTACCATTAGTTACATCAATAAGATTTTCATACATTTTATATTCTGCAATAGGGTCAAGAGCGGAGCTTGGTTCATCCAAAACAGCTATTTCAAAATCCTTGGCAAAAAGCCTTGCCGTCGAAACCTTTTGATTTTCGCCGCCCGAAAGGCCTGCACCGTTTTCATCAAATTCACGGGTAAGTGATGTATCACCACCGTATTTCAAGGTTGAAACCTTGCTCCAAGCACCGCTTTGCTTAAGTGCTTTTTCGGCAATTATTTTATCATTTTCATCACATTCACGGCACATAACATTTTCAAAAACGGAAATTGCAAAATTTTTATAATCCTGAAAAACGGTTGCAAAAGCATTACGAAGTGAAGAAAGTTCATACTCCTTAATATCAACACCGTTATATAAAATCTGACCGCTTGAAGCGTCATAAAATCTTAAAATCAATTTAACAAGAGTGGATTTACCTGCACCGTTAACACCGACAATTGCAAGCCGCTCACCCTTTGTAAGCTTAAAGCTGATATTTTCAAGCGAATATTTTTGCGCACTCGGATATTTAAATGAAACATTTTTAAACTCTAAACTTTCAAATTTTTTCGCTTTTTTGTACCTGTTTTAATCTTTGGCTCATATTCAAAAAACTCTCTCAAATTTTGAAAATAAAGTGCCATAAGAGTCATTTCATCAAAACATTCCGTAGTATCAATAGTAGCAATGCTTACTGAAGTTATTGATGACATTACAACGCTGAAATTTGACGCATTCATACTGCCAAGCTTAACGAATTCATAACCCGCGTAAGAAAGAGTACCCACAATCGGAATAACTTCACTGAAAAGTGAGCTTGCCATACTGTATAAAAACAGTTTAACGCCGTACCTTTTAAGTATTTCGATATTGGCTTTAATAGAGGCTTCAAACCTTTTCATAATCACCGCAAAAATGTTTGAAGTTCTTATATCCTTTGAAAAATCACGCAAAAACACAGTTCTTTGAACATATGCTTTAACACGGTTATTAGTTGTCATTTCCATATCACGCTTATATACGCATTTGCTTTTTGCAAGCTCAATAAAAAACACAAAAAATATGGGAACAAGGAAAAGAATATAAATAGGATTGATTACTGCAACAGTTGTAATTACACAAATGAGAGTAATAATATCGGCAATAAATGATGCAAAATCATAGCATATCAAATCAAAAAAACTATTTGTTAAAACAAGAGTGGCACGCTGATATTTATCATAAAAAGCCGGGTCCTCATAGCACGAAACATCAAGACTTATCGCCTTTTCAAACACCATATT
>CAVLCX010000266.1:436-2548 GCA_963661525.1 bacterium | reverse complement strand
CTATTTGATAAACTTATAATATTACATTATAAGGAGATTCAAATATGGGCGAAATATCTACGGTTGACTTTTTTCCGTTTGCTTGGATAATTCATTTAGCAAGGGCGCTTGTTTTTTACAACATTGTTACCGCAATGACAAAAAGGAAATCAGGCAGCTTTTGGCATTTTATGGTTATAGTTGGGCCAAGTATGATTTATTCATACATAACGCTTCAATTAAATGATAAAGGGCAAAAAGTTGAATACTTATGCTTAATACTATACTTTGTATTGCAATTTATAATTGTGAACTTTGCAACCGAAGGAAAGTTATTCAGTAAAATTACAGCTATTGTATTTTCTTTTTTGACTATGGCAATGTCATCTATAATTTACTTTTCAACATTAAATTATATTTTCGGATATGATTATACAAATGCGTATTCCAATTCACTTGATTTATTTACACTTATCGCTGTATCACTGTTTATGGTAATACTTTCTTTTGCGGTTGTTGTTTTAATAAAGCTTGTACAAAAAAAGTTTCACAAAGACTTAAATCATAATATAAAATATGTTTATCTTTATGCTTTCCCTGTAACACACTTTTTCGGATTTCAATTGATACATGTAGTTCAGCAATTATTTGTAAAAACGCTCAATTACTTTCCAAAAAGAATAACGGTATTATTCTGCGTTTATGCAGCAATTTGCTTTGCTATTGATTTTTCAATAATATTTGTGGTTGATAATATGGAGCAAAAGGAAAGAGAAAACGAAAAATACAAAAAGCTGATAACCAAAAACGAACTTGATTATCAGCAGTTTTTGCAATTAAAAAATGAAAAAGAGAAATTCAAAAAAATCAGGCATGATATAGCAAACATTTTATCAACTGTTGCCGGTTTTATTGAAATAGGCAAATCAGAAAAAGCACTTGAAATAATAAAAAGTGCAAACAATGATATTCAAATATCGGCAAACACCGAAATTTGCAAGAATGAAACAATTAACACAATTTATGCAATAAAGCTTAAAGATGCAGTTGAGAAGAATCTAAATCTAAAAGTACAAGTTATCGAAAGCACACCTATAAAAGTATCAGATTATGATTTGTGCCGCGTATTAACAAATATTATTGACAATGCAATAAATGCCGTTGAAAATAACAATATAAGCAAGGATATTGAACTTAATATAATTTCAAACTCAAACGATATTTTAATCAAGAGCAAAAATGCTTTTGCATTAAACAAAAATAAAAAGAAAGATACGCAAAACCACGGTTACGGCCAAAAAATCATTTCTGATATTGCTAAAAAGTACAACGGTACATACACAACTCAAGCTGAAAACGAATATTTCAGCACCGTTACCCAATTAAACAATATTGATTTAAGCGAGCAATAAAAGGAATTACTAAATTGAAATTAAACGATAAATTGCAAAATAATGATTTATACCCGTTTCATATGCCGGGGCATAAAAGAAATAAAAGTTTTAATATCCCGTCAAGCGAAATTGACATAACGGAAATTAACGGATTTGATAATCTCCACTCCCCTGCCGATTTACTTGATGATATGCAAAAAGAGATTGCAAAGCTTTTCGGCGCAAAAAAAAGCATAATAAGTGTTAACGGTTCAACCTGTTGCATATTAGCGGCAATCAGTGCAGTTGCAAAGGAAAATGCTACAATTATCATTGCACGCAACTGCCACAAATCTGTTTACAATGCGTGCTATATCAACAAATTAAAAGTTGAATACATTGAACCTGAATATAATACAGAATTTGGCTGTTACAAAAATATAACGCAAAAAAGCATTGATACTGCACTTGCAAAATATCCAAATGCCTGTGCAGTGGTTATAACCTCACCTACATATGAGGGCTATGTAAGCAATGTAAGCTGCGATATTCCTTTAATCATTGATTCTGCACACGGGGCGCATTTTGGCTTTGCAGATTTTTTGCCAAAGCAGGCAAAAGCAGATATTGTTATTGAATCACTGCATAAAACCCTGCCGGCTTTAACACAAAGTGCAGTAATTCATATTAACAATGAAAAGTTTTTTGAAAAAGTAAAAAAGTATATGGATATATACGAAACAAGCTCACCGAGTTATGT
>CAVLCX010000266.1:0-426 GCA_963661525.1 bacterium | reverse complement strand
AGACTTTTTAAAAAACAGCGAAAGTTACTTTAAGCAATACAAAATTTCACTTGATAATTTTTATAATGAAGTAAACAAATTAGGTAATATTCACTTATTAAAAAATGATGATATTACAAGAATAGTTTTAAAAGCGGACGGATACAGCGGTGAAGAATTAGCAAATCATTTGCGAAAATTCAAAATCGAGGTTGAGGGTGCGTTTCTTGAATATATCATTTTAATATCAACCGTATGTGACACTGAAGACGGATTTAACAGGCTTCTTCTTTCTTTAACAAATCTTGAAAAAAGAGATAAAGCACATATAGATTACGAAAAGACGAATTTGCCGATAAAAAGTTGCGAAGCATACGAAACAGAAGAAACTAAAGAAGAATATTTAGAAAAAGCAGAAAACAAGGTTTGCGGCGAATATATTTACGC
>CAVLCX010000265.1:0-2556 GCA_963661525.1 bacterium | reverse complement strand
TCAATTCGCAACTTTTTTCTTTATTTAGACTTGACTTTTAATAGTTAGTCTTTCTTAGGGGTTAAAGGGTGCTCCCTTATTTTCAGGCTTTACAAAGCCTATGCTCGCTACAGTCTGCGACTGCAAATATAGCCTTAGAGTTTGTCAGTTGCAAAACCTTTTATTTTCGGTTATAATATTAACGCTTTTATTAGCAGATCGCTTGTCATCTGTTGCCGCAGATGAATCACAAGCGGTCTTTTTTATTTGTCTATTCATCCTTATCATCCTTCATTTCGTAAAGTATTTTGCTTATAAGTTTGATCGTTTCGAGAAGTTCCGGCGTCAGTTGATAGTCGTTTAAGGACTTCAATTCAATCAAAACTTCTTCAAGTTCTTTCTTCAAAGCAACATAAACTTTTGGATTGCCGACAACAACAATATCCCTTTGAAGCACTCGATTGATTAAGTAATCTTGCTTTGTCAAACCTGATAATTTAACTCGAATATCAAGTTCATTACTCTCTTCAGGTGACATTCTGAAAGCAACAGTTTTGTTTCTCCAACGGTTATGTTCGTCACGATTTTTAGCCGACATTTTTAAATTCACCCCTTTCGTTTTCAAGTTTATTTGCCATTTCGTCTTGCCTTGACGGAAACATATGAGCATAATGATATGTCATATCGACGCTTTCGTGTCCCATTCTGTCTGCGATTTCAACAGCGGAAAAGCCCAAATCAATAAGCAGTGAAACATGCGAATGACGCAAATCATGGATACGAATTTTCTTGACTTTTGCCTTTTCACAGCCTGTTTTCATCGACCGATACAATGCAGTTTTTGAAATCGGAAACAACCTTGTATCATTTTCTGCACCGTAAAGCATACCGATATAATCTTGCATTTCGTCACAAAGGAACGAAGGCATTTTAATTATTCTGTTACTTTTTGGAGTCTTCGGTTCGGTAATAATATCACGACCGTTTATTCTTTGATAGCTTTTGTTAATCCTTAAAGTTCGCTTGTTAAAATCAAAATCACTTGGAGTTAAGGCTAACAATTCACCCTCACGAATGCCGCACCAATACAATAATTCAAAAGCATAATAATGCATTGGCTCGTTCATTTTTGCTTCGGCAAATCGCATATATTCGTCTTTAGTCCAAATAAGCATCTCTCTGTCGCTTTCTTTTTTGCCCATTGCTCCTGCTTTTCTTGCAACATTTTCTTTAAGTCCGTAGTATTTAACGGCAAAATTTAATATCGCACTCATTTGGTTATGAATTGTCTTTAAGTAGGTTTGAGAAAACGGTTTTCCGTTTTCATCTTTTGCTTTAATTAACTTATTTTGCCAATTGATTATATCGGTCGCCTTGATTTCATTTATTTTCTTATCGGCAAAGTACGGCAATATTTTGGTTTCAAATATATGTTTTTTTGTATTTATTGTGTTAAGTTTCAACTTTGTACCTAAGCTTTCAAAATACAATTCGACAAACGAATCAAATGTCATATTGCAAGCACCTTGTAACTTTAACATTTCTTCTTTTTCCCAAGCCTTTGCCGCTCTTTGAGTAATAAAGCCTCGTTTTTGCGTTTGTTTTTTCTCACCTGTCCAATCGGTATATCTAAACACCGCTCGCCAAGTATTTGTTTTATTGTCCTTATATACAGGCATTTTTATCCTCCTTCCGTTTTGTCAGTGCAGTCAATTCTTTGGTAAAAATATTTGCGATTGACTCTGCCCGAAACAACAATTTTTCCTTTTTCGGCAAATTCTTTATTAAGTTTTTTGATAATCTTATATGCATAAGACTCGGAAACATCAAGAACTTTTGCAACTTCGTCAACCCTCATAAAAATAGAATTATCAGACATTTTTACACCTCCTCGGTTGTCATAATTGCATAATATGTTGCAATTATGATACCTATATTTATATTTTCGTAACTGTTTGGTTACGGTTTTTATATTAACACCTTATAATTCGCTTGTCAAGAATAATTTCAAAATTATCGTAATTATTTTGATAATTTAATTTGACTTACCGTAACATATATGGTACAGTAATGTTTGAGGTGATGCTTAATGGCAATCGGTGAAAGAATAAGATACATAAGAAAAAAGCATAATATGACTCAAAAATATTTGGGTTTACAGCTCGGTTTCGGGGAAAAGAATGCCGACTCTCGTGTCGCACAATACGAAAATGGCAGGCGTGAACCTAAAAGCGATATGCTAAAAGAAATTGCAGGAGTGTTGCAGGTATCAACACTTGCACTTGACAGTCCTAATCTTGATGACCACATTAGGTTGATGCACACATTATTTACTATTGAGGATATTTACGGACTTACTATCGAAAGAATAAACGGCAAACTTTGTCTTGTTCCCGACGAAAGCAGACCTGAATGTTTTACGGGCTTGTACGGTTGCCTTAATGAGTGGAATGAAATTAAAGAAAAGCTGAAAAACGGTGAAATAACGGAAGGTCAATATGACGAATGGCGATACAACTATCCCGAAGACCTTGCCGCAAATTTAAAGAATACCCTTGACTATTGCTGGGACAAGGC
>CAVLCX010000264.1:0-2692 GCA_963661525.1 bacterium | reverse complement strand
ATCAATTCGCAACTTTTTTCTTTATTTAGACTTGACTTTTAATAGTTAGTCTTTCTAAAAAAATCAGGCTGAAAAGAATGAAAACTGTTCAGGTAAATCATTGTATTCTTTAATTCTTTGATTTCCGATTTCAGCCCAGCTTTTTAAATAATTTTCGCTTTTAGGATTCATACATTTCCCAAAATCAAAGCCTATCGTATTTCGTTTATTTCTGATAGCTGCCAAATTTGTTTCAGCAGAGCCACAAGTAAAGTCAACAACCAAGTCACCTGTATTTGAGTATGTACGAATTAAAAAATCTAAAAGACTTGCCGGTTTTTGTGTTTGGTGTATTGCCTTACTTGGATGAACTTTTTGAAATGCAAGAAAATCGTTAATTTCAAATATTTGATTTTCGTAATCAAGTCCATCGGCATAAAATTCAATATCGTTGTCTTTAACATGATAGTTAAGAATATCAGTAGGATACTTTTGAACCATTCCTGCTCGTTCCTGCCCTGTAAATTCAAATTTTGAATAATTATTATTTGTTAGTTTGTCTTTGTCAGGGTTTCCTTGACTGTGAAGTTTTTTGCCTGTGGTAAACTGTGGATTATATGTAGGCTTTTCCTGATAAAATACAGCAATGTTTTCGTGTTGCCTTAACGGCTGATGAGAAACATTAAGAAAGCCTGATGTTAGCACCTTGTTCCAACAATATTCATGCCGCCATTCATCAATATTACTTGCGCAAAGTTTAATATAAAATTTTCCTTGACCAAAAAGCAAAATTGCTGTATTTGGTTTTCTTACATAATTTATTGCATCCCACATTTTATCAAATGGAATAGGTATATCGTACTTATTCTTTGTAACACCATATGGTAAATCTGCAATAATCAAATCGACTGAGTGTGGTTCAAGAAGATGTAGTCCTTCTGTGGCTTCAATATCGTAAATTTTGTTTAATTCTAACATTTTTATACCTCCCACTGTTTCACAAAGATATATAGTAATCAAAATAAAAAACTACATAAAAAAATGAGAAACCTAAAAAAGATTTCTCATTTCGATAGTATTATCTATAATCGTAAACATTAGCAGTATCAGTAATCTTTAAATTTGTAATTGTCATATTTGACTCGTCAACGACAGCTATTTCATTTCCAAAAATTACATTTCCAACACAATATCCTTGACTCTTTTTATCATTTAATTCAGATTTCCATGACTGAATTTCTTTTGATAATTCATCTTTTGTAAATATGTTATATTTATTTTCATTTGAATCATACACATATATGTCGGTATTACCGTAAATATTAAATTTTGTTTCAATCGGGCGTTCTGCCGTGCCAACATTAAATATAAACGCATGTTCAGTAGTATAAATTTTAGTATTATTAACATTTATTTCATCAGGTGCATAATAATCGTTATGACCTTGTGCAACAATTCCATTGTAACTTGAATTTTCACTTGATTTTGAATCACCAATAATACAATTATTAAAATTCACAATATAATCGTCAACATCTTTGTTTGAACCCACATAAAGACCGTAATCCACATCCTTAACAGTATACTTATCTCGATTTGCAATTTTAAAAGTTACATTTGATATATCTGCACGCCCACAAATATAACTGGTATGATCTGTTGAAGTATAAACACCGCCTTCAACAATTGAAATTTCAGAAGAACTTGGAGTGCGTAACGCAATTTGTTTTCCATAAACAGTGTTATTTGTTGAAATAAGTTTACCTGAAACTGTGTTTATTCCTACACCTAAATTAGCATTCAACACATCAGAATAAATATCACAATTACTAATTTCGTTAAGAATACTTGCGATAGACCTTATGCCAAACGAATTGTTAGAATCCGTATAAGACTTTATTTTTGAATCAGTTATACAAAATGTTTCACCACCTGATATATTTACACCATAAGAGGTGTTGTTTCCACTTGTGTAACAATCAATGTTAACATTACTCATATTGACATTATTACTGTATGAAGCAAAACCATCAGCAGAGCCATTCTTTGAATGAGAAATTATATTTGTATCAGAAATTTCAGCAGAGCAAGAACCGGTTTGGCAATATGCGCCTGTAACACCTGCTTTATCTGAATGTATTGAAATATCAGAATTGTTTAATTTTAAATTATACTTAGTCTGGATTCCTCTAATCACATTAGCTACTTTAGGTAAATTTGCATCAAGCGAACAATTTATGAGTTCACATTTTGAGTTTTCGTTATTTGAATTTTTGTCTGAATTATTAGAAACTACACCAGCAACTGCTTTGGTACTTGTATCGCCATATTGTTTAATTTTCAAATTTATTGCAGATAGATTTTTGGAAGTTGTTTGAATCGTAGAATGAACTTCATTAAAATTTTCATCTAATTCTATATCCAAAATAACATTACTTACATCTAACGAAGTTTCAAAATTTGTAGAATTTGAATAAATAACATTTTTTGAATCAACACTTTTTATACTACCGTTATACAGATGAAAATTATCATTGTATGTAATAAATTTACCTGTTTCAAAATTCAAGGTATTATTATGCAAATCCAATGATGTGTCATTATTTATCAATAAATTGCCTGTACTCGTAGTATCTTTCATTAGAGTAATATATGATTTATTATCAAAAAAAAAAAGACTTGCTTCCGCATTGTTTACATCACTAACTGATAT
>CAVLCX010000263.1:0-2712 GCA_963661525.1 bacterium | reverse complement strand
CATAAAGCAAGGTCGTTTTTGTCATTATATATAAAAATAGTGATAATTTTTTGTTTAGTATTTAGTTTGACATTGATGTAATGTACTGTTATAATATATAATATATTTAATTATAATTATAGGACTATTTAGCGGAGGTACCTATGGAAGAAAACAGAGAAATAGAAATTGACTTAAGAAAAATTTTCACAATGCTGAAAAAGAAAGTGGCAATAATTCTTGTTATTGCATTTATCGGTGCGGCACTTACAGGCTGCATTACTAACTTTTTGATTAAGCCCAAATACACTTCAGGTGTCAGCTTTTATGTTAATAACAACAATGATAACCTTATAGGTTCATCAGGTACAATTTCATCAAGTGACCTTGATGCATCCGAAAAACTTGTAAATACATATATGTTTGTTGTAAAAAGCCGCACCTTCCGTGAC
Organism: bacterium; assembly: GCA_963661525.1. Classification (GTDB taxonomy): domain Bacteria; phylum Bacillota; class Clostridia; order Oscillospirales; family Acutalibacteraceae; genus Eubacterium_R. The sequence continues at coordinate 2,281 of CAVLCX010000263.1, read as the reverse complement.
AAAGTTGCGGATAAGCTTTCAAGCGAGGTAACATCATCACAGCTTAAAAGTATGTTGTCTTGCTCGCAGGTTGAATCAACACTTGCTTTTCAGGTTAATGTTACAAGCACAAGCCCGCAGCTTGCCGCAGATGTTGCAAACACAATCGCAGAGCTTGCGCCTGACGAAATTGTAAGAGTTCTCAAAGTCGGCGGGGTTGAAGTTATTGACTATGCTTCGGTTCCTACAAGCCCGTCATCCCCTAACCTTGCAAAGAATATTTTAATAGGCTTTGCGGTAGCCTTTGCGCTTGCATTTATCTTCTTCTTCACAAAAGAATTATTTGATACAAGAATCACAAGCGAAAATGATTTGACAAAAGACTTTGATATTCCTGTACTCGGTACAGTTCCTCGACTTTTATCTGTTGAGGCAAAAAAAGAATCAATAAACGGTGCTACTATGGAGCAAATCGCAAAGCAAATTGATTCAGCAAAGAAAGGAGAGTAACTGCAATGGCATTAGTTAACAGAAATAAAAAGAAAAAAGAAAGCACTGCTCATTTTTCAAAAGAGGACCAAAGAAAAATTCTTTGTGCAGATTCCCCTTTCGTAGTAAAAGAAGCTTACAGCTCAATTCGTACCAACCTTCTCTTTTCGCAAAAAGGTGAAGACTGCCCTATATTCGTTGTTACAAGCCCTACTGCAAATAATGGCAAATCAATTAACAGTGTAAATATGGCTGTTTCGTTTGCACAAATGGGCAAAAAAACACTTCTTATTGACGGGGATATGAGAAATCCTACTTTGCACAGATTATTTTCAATTCCTGTTAAAAACGGACTTTCAGAAATTTTAGCCGGCCTTACAGACAGCATTACCGTATCTAAAACAGATATTGAAAATCTTTCAATTCTTACTGCCGGTAAAATTCCGCCAAACCCTTCCGAACTTTTATCTAACGAAAGAACAGATAAGCTTTTAACCTTTGTTAAACAGCATTATGACTGTGTATTTATTGACACACCGCCTGTTAATCTTGTAACCGACCCTACTGCTTTTGCAACAAAAAGTACCGGCTACATTATGATTATCAAAGCAGGAATTACAGATACGCCGAATACCAAAAAAGCTGTGGAAACATTAACATCACTTGGCGCTAATATTGTAGGTTTTGTGTTAAACGATGTTGTTGAATCCAACGGAATAAAATATTACAGTTACGGTAAATACAGAGGATACAGATATAAATCAAAATACGGTTATAGTTACAACTACAATTACAAATACCGCTAAATAAAACAAGTCAGGACGATTTCAATGAATCAGCAAAAACGCTTTCAAAGCAATATAGAATTTTTTATAAATTTAATATCGCTGTTTTTAGCTCATGCTTCATCAATCATAATTTTCGGTGGAATTATCAAAAGAATTACACCTTATCCGAAAAACGATACGATTGAATACATATTTGTTTTGCTGATTTGCGCAATCATAGGATTTCTTTACTTTTCAGCTCGAATTAACTTTACCAAGCGTGACCGTACATTTGAATTCACTTCTACTTTAAAAAATTGCCTACTCACCTACGGGTTATTCGGCGCAATGCTGATTTTAACCAAAAACCCAATTATAGACTCGCGCTATTTATTTTTATCTTCATTTGTTTTTTATATTTTCTTTTCGCTTATAGGAAGATATGTATTTAAGCGATATATGATAAAAAAAATATCTAAAAGTAAATTTGCGACACGAGTAGGCGTTATATCCACATATAACAGAGCCTGTGAATTCATTCCCAAGCTCAAAGAAGATTGGACTAACAATGTAACTGCGCTCGCGCTGATTGACGCTGATTTTAACGAAAACGGATTTGTACTCAAAAACGGAAAAAGCGTTTTTGAAATAAACGAAGTACCGGTAGTTGCAAATATTGAAAGTCTTATCGGCTGGATTAGAACAGCCAGCCTTGATGAAATTTACATCAATGTTGAATCAACAGATATGCTTCCTAATGCAAACGGACTTATTGAAGAGCTTGAAGATATGGGAATTACGGTAAATATCAATATTCCTACACTTGAAAAAATCGTTTCACAAAGTAAATACAATAATTTAAACTGTGTAGTTGAAAATGATTATCCCATTGCAAAATTTGCGCCTACCGTGATAAGGCCCGGTAAACTTGCATTTAAGCGTTTAGTGGATATTATCGGTGGAATTGTGGGTACAATCCTTTCTTTTCCGATAATTTTAATTGTTGCAATCCCGCTGAAGCTTGAATCAAGCGGACCGCTTATATT
>CAVLCX010000262.1:0-2723 GCA_963661525.1 bacterium | reverse complement strand
AGGTAAAACAAACCTTTATGCACCAAAATGCCAAAAGAGCATAATAAGTATCGGCGATTATGTTTTTTGCTCACATCCAAACAGCAAAAATCGCGAAAACGGTGTAATAACAGTCGGCAAATTTTACAAATCGCACGGTAAAGTTGCCGGAATAAATTGGTACAGCGAAACGGAGATTAACAAAGGATTTTTTGCTTATTCCTGCCTTACAAGAGTTGATGATGAACATATTGGCATACTTTACGAATCAGAGCCGAGTTCATTTATTTTATTCAGGAAATTTAAAATTAAAGATTTGATATAAACAAGAAATGATTAGGTATTAAACCTAATCATTTTTTGTTTTGCCTATGTATAATTCCGATTTATTAGGCATTTCGTAAGTTCCGTTTTTTTGATATTTTGCAAAAAACGACTTACATTCCTCAACATAAAGGGCGTAATTTTCATCATCTTTAACAAGTGCATACGAACTTGAAAGGCAACGCTCTACAAATTTTTCTTCATCATATTCAAGCGGGTTATCAAATTCAAAATATTCGTATTTTCCATCAAAAAATTCTTTAATTTCTTCAATATCTTTTCTTGTTCCACCGTTAAAACCAACAAAATTTTTACAATATTTTTTCGTTAAATCGGATAGTTCTTTTACACTTTGAGCATCGTTGTCCCTTGAATTCCAAACAAGTGCAACATATCCGCCGTCCTTTAAAATCCTTTTACATTCGACTTTAAATTTTTTCTTATCAAACCAGTGAAAAGACTGCGCACAAGTAATAAAATCAACGCTTTCATCGGCAAGAGTTGTATCTTCCGCACAGGCATTTACGCTAATAAAATCAGAGAAAGCGGCAAGATTTACCTCTGCCTTGCTTCGCATTTCATCGTTTATTTCAACACCGTAAACTTTTGCTCCGATTTCTAACAATTGGCGGGCAAATATACCTGTGCCGCAACCAATATCCGCAACCGTGCTTTCATTGCCGAGATTATAAGTTTTAAGCTTTTCAATCAGCATTTTTGCATAGCTTGGCCTTGCTTTTACATAATTTTCCGCTTTGTTATTAAAAAGATTTAAATTATCCATAATCTCACCTCTTTTTAAGCATATCATAAACATTTATCAAAAGCAAATTAAGTTTATCAAAATATATTTGCAAAAATCCATAATAAATATTGAAAATAATATAAGTAAACATTATAATATAAGCGAAAAAATCAGAAAAGAGAGAATCAAATGAATATTTTTGAAGCGATAAAATCACTTGTTAGTTATGCAATCAATAACCGAATGATTGAAAATGAAGATGAAATTTGGGCAATCAACCAAATTTGCGAAGCTTTAAGCATCGACACTTTTGAAGAATGTGAAGCAAAAGAAAGCGACCTTGAAAAAATCTTGGCTGTTATATTAGATTATGCCGTTTCAAACAGACTTTGTGAAAACAGCGTTGTTTACCGTGACCTTTTTGACACAAAGATTATGGGGCTTATTACCCCAAGGCCAAGTGATGTCATCGGCAAATTCAACTCTCTTTATGAAAAGTCGCCAAAATGTGCAACTGATTTTTACTATAAATTAAGCCAAGACAGCAATTACATCAGGCGTTACAGAATAAAAAACGATTTAAAATGGATTACTAAAACAGAATATGGTGATATTGACATCACCATAAATCTTTCAAAGCCTGAAAAAGACCCTAAAGCAATTGCAATGGCACTTAAAATGAAAAGTGCATCATATCCAAAGTGCCTTTTATGCAAGGAAAATGAGGGATATGCCGGCAGAGTAAACCACCCGGCGCGCCAAAACCACAGAATTATACCTATGGTGCTTGGCGGTGATGATTTCTATCTTCAGTATTCACCGTATGTATATTATAACGAGCATTGCATTGTATTTAACGGTGAGCATACACCGATGAAAATTGACAGAGGTGCATTTGAAAAGTTGCTTGATTTTATTGAACTTTTTCCACATTATTTTATCGGTTCAAATGCAGATTTACCTATTGTAGGCGGTTCAATACTTACTCACGAGCATTTTCAGGGCGGCAATTATGAATTTGCAATGGCAAAAGCACCTATTGAAACACCGGTTAAATTCAGCGGTTTTGAAGATGTAGAAGCAGGAATTGTAAAATGGCCTATGAGTGTTATCCGCATTGCAAGTGAAAGCAAGGAAAGGCTTGTTGACCTTGCCGATAAAGTGTTAACATCTTGGAGAAGTTATACTGATGAAGATTCTTTCATTTATGCAAAAACACAGGGCGAAAACCACAATACCATTACCCCTATTGCAAGAATGAGAAACGGAAAATTCGAGTTTGATTTAGTTTTAAGAAATAATATTACTACTGATAAATGCCCTTTAGGTTTTTACCATCCGCATCCTGAATATCATCATATTAAAAAGGAAAACATCGGCCTTATTGAAGTTATGGGACTTGCGGTTTTGCCAAGCAGATTAAAAAACGAAATGGCACTTTTAAAAGATGCTATGTTGCAAAGCAAAGACATCGGCAAGATTGATGCAATTGCAAGCCACAAAGACTGGGCGGATATGATTATGAATAAATACGACATCACTGCCGACAACTGCGAAGATATACTCAAACAAGAAATCGGCATTGTATTCACATCAATTCTTGAACAGTGCGGTGTATACTCCCGTGATGAAAAAGGTAAAAAAGGCTTCATTAAATTTATTGAAAGTGTGAAAT
>CAVLCX010000261.1:0-2728 GCA_963661525.1 bacterium | reverse complement strand
TATTACTGTCGTTCTCACTTGAAACAGCAGAAATGACGGTTGCGTTATCAGAGGTGACAGCTTCGGTTTTAGACTCATCAGTCGTCATTCTGTTATCACTTGTTGCATACGTACCTGAAAACTTAGTTGAATTATTATTCTTATTTTGAATATCACTTTTGTTATGATTATTCATCGTATATTTCGGAACAAATTTCGTCGAGGTATGCTTCGTTGTACTGCTCCGGGTAGTTTTTGACGCACCTTTAGCCGTAGTATTTGCACTGCTTTTTTCAGTTCTCGGCTTAGTCGTAGTGTTCTTTTGCGATACCGTTTTAGGCTCAACATACATATCAAAATTGCAATCATCAAGAATAATGCAGCTGATTTTCGAGCCTGCGTTGAAGGTGCAGGTGATTTTATTAAGAAGTGCCCTATCGGTTTTATTTTTCATCTCAAATCCAAACAATAATCTTCCGTTTCCGAACTCGGAATTTACATTTTCAAAATCATAAGCGACATAAATATCATCGTCGGCATTTTTAACACCTGATTTTGAAACTGAGAAGGAATATTTATTTGAAGAATTTGAAATGTCAAAGTCAAGCGATACGTCCTTATCCTTATAATCGCCATCGCAGTTACTATACATAAAGTAAAAATAAGCGCAAGCATCGTTTTCATCAAGAACATAACGAAGCTGACCTGACAAAGTGTCATTGTTCACATTTATCAAATTTCCGTCTTTATACCAATTGCTCCAGCTTGTTATATACTCATCATCAAAAGCAAACGCATTAACAGAAAAAGAGAACAAGCAAGCCGCAAAAAGTATTAAAGAGGCTGATATTATTACAACTCTTTTCATCGATAATCAATTATGAATATCCTAAAATCTTATGCTTCACTTCTACGATATTCATAATATCGCCGGTTTCATCTTTAATTGCAACGTCAATGATTTCCACATCAGCGTTAAACATTTTGCCAATACGGCTTATTACGACAACATCGTCATCTTCATATAAATCCTTAGTTGAAATTAAATCGAATTCCATTATTTTCACTCCTAATAATACTAATTATCTTATTATATTTTACACCAATTAAAAATTCAAGTAAATACAATCAAATGAAATTTTTGTCAAAAATCCAAACTTTGTTAAAAATAGATATATTAAATGTTTTGTTTTTATGCAATTTAACAAGTAGAAAACAAAAAGACATAAAAAAACACAGCAAAGAGATAAATACTTAACAATACCTGGTGCGGACGATGGGACTTGAACCCACAAGGAAGCAATATCCACAGGAGTCTGAGACCTGCGCGTCTGCCAGTTCCGCCACATCCGCATAAACTAAAAAACGCCCTCTATTTTTACACGACGAGGACAGCCGAGGCAGAGCGTACTTTTCAGATATAATCTTACTTTTTCAGCTTGATCTGCAGCAATCAAATGATTGCAATTTTATAATATCACACCTTTTTCAAAATGTCAATTAAATATGTATATAAAAATAAAAAAATTTATGTTTATATACAGTTTGCAAATTTATTTAACATCATTTAATATCATTTCAACAACATCGTTAAGTGAATTATACCGTCGAGATTTTAATATTCCCTCTAAAACAATAATTTTGCTGTATTCTTTTCCAAACATAATCATCTTTTCAATCAAATCAACAGCCATACTGTTTTTGCCATCCTTGGTATGCAGTATATCACGCCTAATAACATCTTGCGAAATCAACATACAATCCGCACCTAAATGATTGCACAATTCTTTTGCAACTGTTGTTTTTCCAGTACCCGAATTACCTCTAATTATAATAATTGTATCTGTCATATTCAACCTATCTTTGTCAAGTTCAAATAAAAGTTATCACCTGCCGATATTTCTTTTGAGCAGTCGTTCATTTTTTATCCGAGTCATACATCATGGTAGTGTAAGCATATTTATATGCCTCATCACCGATTTAGTCAGCGACTCGGAGCCTGACCAGTAAACATTAAAACTGCCGGGTGTAGCGTCGCCGTCCAAATTATCCTGCAATCCGCTTGAAAGTATATCACCGTAATCAACACTTAAAGGAGTTAAAACCTCCCTATCGTAACCAAAAGCGAGTTTGAATCCAAGAAGATTGCAACACCGTTGATTACGACAGGCATTTTAACCGTTTCTCCGGGGGTAATTCTGTTTGTACTAACATATACACTCGGATTATCCCCTACGCTTGCTGTTAAAGGAACAGCAAGCTGAAATATCATAAGTAATGATAAAAAGAAACTGAATACTTTTTTCATTTCCCTATCTCCTATAAAAATCTAAAAATTAGCAAATCTTGCTAACCGATTAAATAGTACAGCAATTCAATGTGATTTACAATAATGACGGGGTAACAGACTGTATTTGCGTGGTGAAAAGTCGTGAAATGCTATAAAATTTATGATATAATGTTTTAGAAACAGTGTGGAAAGGAGAATTTTTTTGATAAACATAGTTATTTGTGATGATGAAAAAAGCTATCAGGAAATACTTGAATTCAAGATAAAGAAGATTTTCAATGATGAACTTAATCTTGAATGCCAAATTGATTATGTGAGCAATCTTGAAGATTTGGAAAACTTTATTGAGAATAAAAAGGTTGACATTGTTTTTCTTGACATAATGGTTAACGAAAGCAATTCAATAAATTGGCTGATAAAAAGAAGCGAAAATCATTCATTAAAAGAGCAGTATATAGT
>CAVLCX010000260.1:1573-2760 GCA_963661525.1 bacterium | reverse complement strand
ATTCTGTACAAGTATATGTTGTATAGCCCTGTTCTTTACAAGTAGGAGCAGTCACAACAGATGTATACATATGATCTTTTTTAGGAATACTTACCGTTTCTTGATAGCTACAGCCATCATTTTTGCATTCTTTAATTATACTGCCTTCACTTGTACAAGTTGGATCAACTCTACGTTCTGATAAATTATGATTACCGGTAGGCTCAATTTGAAGTTCTTCAGTTTCACCACAAGATTTACAAGTTCTTGTTTTCTTACCGTTTTTGTAACAAGTAGGTTCAGTTATAGTTTTCCAATCATCCCATTGATGAATATGTTTTTCAATAATAACCGAAGATTCATTATCACCTAAATTAACTTCATCAGTAGCTGATTCGGCGCAAACTTTAATCACAGTACTTATATTGCTATCTTCATTTTCGTCGCTATCTTTAAGTGCGTCATCTGAAACATTAAATTGAACGATACTTGTTTGAAGCGGTTCAATTTTTTCAATACTATAAGTAAATAACTCAGTATCTCCGTTTTTAAACAGAACATTAACATTATTAGCATCAATAGAGCCTAAATTGTGAACTTCTGCTGTAATAATATTTAATTTGCCGACCCTTTCGAGAGTCAAATCTTCAATTGACAAATCAGCGTTACCGATTTTTTCTTGAGCAGAATCGGTAAAACCTAATGCGTTAGCTTTAACTGTTAAAGTTCTTTTCTCAAAGCCTTCACTCGAAATTCTTTCTTCCAATTCTGACGAATCAGAAGCAAGTGCTGTTAATTGCGGACCATCTCTCGAAATATTTGGAGCATAATCAAATTCGACTATCTCATAATCGCCGGAAGGTATATTAACTCTTTTAGTTACAGTTTGGCTATAGCCTAACGAATCAACAATTTCAAAATCAACATCATTAAGAGTTTCCGTACCATTATTTTCAACCAAAACATTGATTTTAGATTTTCCGTTGTTCAACAATTCGTTTTCATCAATGCTATTTAACGAAAGTTCAAACTTACTAAAGCCGGAAGTGCTAAACATACACAAATCTGTGCTTCCGTTTTTAAAGCTACCATCTTCTTCAATTCTTTCGGTGCTATTATATGCACCAAAAAGAGTTCCGTTGTAATCCACTACACATAATTGACTTAAAAGTTTATTGCTATCTGTAATTGATACCGGTTCAGACCAA
>CAVLCX010000260.1:0-1563 GCA_963661525.1 bacterium | reverse complement strand
TCTGTGCCCACACTTGATGACTGCGACCAAATCGCTCTTATGCCTTTATCTGTAGCTAACATTTGAAGGTTTCCGAGTATTTGATTATTTTGATAAACAAGTTGTGTTGAACTGCTATTTACCTTATAAATACCATTGTTTGAAATGTAATAGAGAGTGTTGTTAACACTTGCAAGAGATGTTGGAATTTCTTGATTAATAATTCCGTCATTATTTGTAATTTGAGAATTGTTTTTGTACAAATTCAAATCATTTTTTGTATCATTATTACAATCTGATTCAGCAGTATAATAAACATCGTTGCCAACTACGCTAAGTTCAAAAATATAATTTAAGCCACTGTAAACAGTCGAAACATTTCCATCTAAATCACACTTCATAATCGAACATGATTTTTCGCCAAAATTTTCTGAAGAACAGTTAACCCAATAGAAAACAGGATTTGAGTTTTCTACAGAAATGCATGGGTTATAATCAAATGTATCGTTTGATGTTATAGTTTTTACGCTATCAAACGAATCGGTATTAGAATTATATTTGGCAATTTTTATTTCAGAACTTTTGTTAAGTTCAATAAATGTATTATCATTATACGAAGTGAATTTTTTATTAAAGTTTTGATAAATAACATAGATATCGTCGCCAACAGCCATCACAGAAGGTGCATAGTCCATAGTGCCTGAATCTGCAACTGCTTTAGGTATTGTCCAAGAACCGTTTTTATAAAGCGAATATAAAAGCTTATATCTGTTAAATTCATCACGGTCACTGTCATCATCAACCCAAACGAGCATCAATGTGTCTCCAGCTGTAACAAGTTTAGGTCGCTGAAACTCATTAACAGAACTTTCAAGAGTTTTATTATCAATTTCATATTTAGAAGTTGATTTTGCCTTTGTTTTTCGCTTTGAAGAGTTGTTTGTACCCAACCATTTTTGGTCATAAATATAATCACGGGATAACAACTTTGATTCATTTTGATTTTCTTTTATTGGATGTTCGATATATGTGGTGGTCAAACATTTTGTCATTATGCGACGACGAGTTTGCTCTGATTTTGTTCCAAAGTATTCATTAAGCAAATGGAAAGTACCGGAAAAAATAGGGCCGCTAACCTCGCCTATAATATAATGTGCTTCAAAACCAATTTCTCCCGAAATATCAAGAGTAAAGTTCTTCTTTTTTATAGCATATTTTACCGGCATTTCTGCTTTTGCATAGAGTCCGCCTGAAACAACGCCTTCAAGTCCGATACCGCCTCCGCCTTTAACTTTTGGAGTTAAATGCACAGTAATATCAAACTCAAACGGAAAGTCACCTGTAGGAATAGTTCTGCCGGTGGAAAACTGAGCTCCTGCTTCTGCCCCGGCTTGAACATAAGCGTAGAAAATAGGAACACCCGCAGGTCCGAATTGGGTCTTAACTTTATATTCAAATTCGGCAGCAACATCACCACAAACTTCTGTAAAACGAATGTGTCCGTCGCTATCAATACCTCCTTCCAAATAACCTAAAAAATCTGTCTTAAAGGTATCTTTTCTGGATTTCCCTCTATATGCCCCT
>CAVLCX010000259.1:0-2770 GCA_963661525.1 bacterium | reverse complement strand
AATAATCACTTGCCAAAAACTGATTATCGCTTACCTCTTCAAGCCAAGAACGCCAAGTAGGCATAAGGAGAATAAACTTTTCCTTATCACTTTGCTTATCTTCAAGCACATCCCACCTTGCAAAGCCTGTAATAGGTGCTGTTTTTTCATTATATCCAAGCTCATTTATTGCAATTTCCTGCTCAACCCTGCCGGTTGTAACAAAATATTCCATAGAGCTTGTACCCTTTTTACCAAACAGTTGATGAACCTGCTTAAGTGCAGTTACACCGTGCTGGAGGAAAAGTTCCTTTTTCTGCCCGATAGCACGCTTTACAAGGCTTGGCTTTGTTCTCCAAGCGTAAAGGTGTGATTTTGAATCACTTGATACGCAAACTGCCATTGACATAATATAAAGCATATGCTTTACGCTCATAAAATCAATAACATTCTTACCGTATTTTTCTACATTTTTATATTCGTCAGAACGCTTATCAATTACATAATAAATATTCTTTTTCTCTTTTTCGTCAAGATTTTCCATACAATACTTGAAGAAATAATAACCGTTATCCTGCGCCATTTTGCAGAATTTTTCATAAACTATCCAAATCTTTTTGCGGCTTAAGAAAAGGCCGGTTAAAATATAAAGAATATATGCCAAAACTTCCCTACGCTTAATTTCGGCTGTATCATATTCACTTCTCTCTCTAAAGCAGAAGTTAATTATGCCTTTTTTGTTAAAGTACGGGAAAATGATGTGCTTATCATCAACATCGCATTGAACATTTGAAAAATAAAGCTTTTGCTTAATTGCAATTCCGCTATAACCAAGTTTAACATATTGCTTTGCACCGTATTTTTCAACCACGGCCCTGACATCCCAATAAATTTCTTTAAGCGGCATTTCACCGTTAAAATCAAGAGTGGCGGTTACTTTGGTATAGCCCTCTTTCTTTTCAAGGTTGCAACTAAAAGGGATTTCAATATTTTCAATAACGCTTCTGTATTTCAGCACAAGGCCGTCAAATTCGGCGTTTTGGTCATTAGGAATATTGAATACAAGTTCAAGGTGGTTGCCCTTTGTTTTAAAACTTTTAAGCTTACACGGCGGATATATTGCTTCCAAAGCATCTTCCTTTTTGCCGAAATAAAGATTAAATTCTCGCTTTTCATCATAAAACGGACTTGCGGCAACTTCATAAACAGTCGGTGTTAAATCATAAAGCTTTAACATCTTTTTAGTTCTGTCGTTATTTGCGTCAACAAGCTTTTTAAGGTCAGTATCAAAATATGCTTTCGGCAAGGTATAATTTGCAAAAAGCGGCTCACAAAATCTTTTTGATATATCGCCGTCCTTCGCCTTTTTAATTGACGGAACGACTAAACATTTTCTGCCTTTCTTTTTATCATAAGCAATTACGCCGACGGTGTACTTTTGCTTATTATACACAATAAGCTTTTCAATAAGAATATCAAGCGGAATTTCAAAGCTCTTTGTTTGCTTATTTTCTTCTGTAAGAGGCAGAGTTTTTTGAATTACACGCTTATTATTTAATACTGCAATTTCTTCAAAATCGTATCCCTTTGCATTAAGCGAAACAGCAATTTTTCTGTTTGAGTTTGAAACACTCTTGGTGTTGCAACGCACAATATCCCTATCATCTACAAAGCAGTTTTCTTCAAAAGCACTGATGTCATCTACAAATTTAGGGTCAATATTAAGGTTAGGAAATGTTCTTTGAATTTCACGCTTATGAACTGCGTCTTTTACACTTTTAACACCCAAATGGCACAGTAAATCTTCAAAATACGACCTCGGTGTTGTCATTGTGATAACAACATATTTAAACATATCGTTGAAATTATCATAAAGTGCAGGCCCAACCTCACCTTTAAACCATTTCTTTTCAAAGCAAACTATATTATCATCTTTTGCAATTTTTGAAATAGAGTTAAGATGTGCGTATTCCTTAACTATTTGCGGGTGAATTACTTTATAACGCTTTTCTTTATTAGCAGAGTAATCCTGAATTGCAAGGTCGCCCTGCTCACCCGTAAACATTAAATTAAGCAACTTTTCGCTTATATCCGGGCTGTCATATTTAAAGAAAGTTTTGAAATATTCGGTGTCTTCGTAAGAATCATTCATAAAGCTTTCATCACCGAGAACCTTGGCAAGCTCTTTTTCATCATAAATTTTACGGAAAGGAAGAGTTGCAACATCCATATACATTCCGCGGTCATGCATATATTCATCATAATCATACATAAAAAGAATAATAGGCTTTTTAGTAAGTGAATAATCAAAAAATACAGATGAATAGTCGGTAACAAGTGCGTCTGCACAGTTTAAGAAGCTGTAATTATCAATCCCCTTCGGAAACGGCTTAATATGCTTATATTTGCTAAGCGAAATTGAATCTTTTAATATCGGGTGGAAGTTTACGAAAAATACCTGCTCATCATTAAGCTTTTTATCAATAAGCTTAAATATTTCTTTAACCTTGCTTTCATATGAAGCGGTGTTAATATCGTGGTTGCTTGTACCTCTCCAGGTAGGCATATATGCATAAACGGTTTTGCCCTCTAAACCGAGCTTCTTTTTAAGTTCTTCGCCCTCTTCTTTTTTGAAGAATATTTCATTTCTCGGATAACCTGCCATAACAACCTTGCCTGTATAAAGGTCATTAAGGTTATAATCCTCCATCATAACATCCTTGGTAAAATCATTAGGAAATGTAATATAATCAGCCTGAAGAAAATTATGCTGAACATTATACATAGATTC
>CAVLCX010000258.1:0-2778 GCA_963661525.1 bacterium | reverse complement strand
GCCCTACTTTTCATAGGAAGCTCGTGAGTCGAAATTCATTGATAAAAGCAATACTGTGATTTCAGCAAACACACAGCTCTCTGAAATGCAAAAATATCAACTACTGCGGCAAATGCCCTCAGTCATAGCATTTAATTTATACAAAGATTTTAAACCAAAATGCCTATTAAGTCAAGCATTTTTGAAATGAAATTTAAAAAAGGTATTGTAATTTTGGGTAATTATGTATATAATTAAAATATAATACTTTACAGGGAGGTGACTTTACCATGACTGATAAAACTATGACTTTTAGAATTGGTGACGATCACGAGGATGTTATGAAAGAAACCTTGACCGAGGTTTTTGATGCATTGCAGGAAAAGGGTTACAATCCTATTAACCAAATAGTAGGTTATATTTTGACCGAAGACCCGACATATATAACCACTCACAACAATGCAAGAAGTTTGATAAGGCGACTTGACCGTGATGAGCTTTTGGCTGCAATGGTAAAGTCCTATCTCGATTAAAATTAAAGGAGGGTTATCTTTGGCAGAAAGCAAAAAGGAAAAAATCCTTGAATACAAAGGTAAGCCTTTGGTAAGATGTGGCAAAACTATCTATTACGGAAGTATGAGTGAGGCATATGTAGTTTGCCTTAATATTCTCAGCGATGAAGATATTAAAGGATTAAAAGTATCAGGCAAAGTTGCAATACAGCTTATTGATACCGACCCTTCAGTTACATCACCAAAGGAAAAGATTATTAAAAAAAGTGAAAAGCAAGGCCTTTTCAATGCGCTTGATTTAGGTGCAGTATGGCTTGAAAGAGCTTTAAAAAAGCAATAATCTGATTTTAAATCACCGGTTGGTAAACCTAATCGGTGATTTTTCTTTAAGGGGAATATATGTCAAATATAATTGAAAGTGTTTATAATTTTCTTTGGGGAGATTTAATAACGCTTAATTTCAAAGGAACAAGCGTAGGCATACCTTTACTTGTTATTTTGCTTATTCCGGCAGGAATATTCTTTACGATAAGAACTAAATTTATGCCGATAAGAAAGCTGCCCACAATGATTAGGGCGCTTGGCGAAAAAAAGGATGATAAAAAAAGCTTATCAACTTTTCAAACGCTGATAGTTTCTACCGCCACAAGAGTAGGTATGGGAAATTTAGTAGGCGTAGTGGCAGCAATATCAGTCGGCGGTGCAGGCGCTGTGTTTTGGATGTGGGTATCGGCATTTTTAGGTGCGTCAACCGCATATGCAGAAGGTACGCTTGCCCAGCTTCATAAAAAGAAAGACCCGCTTTACGGCGGATACCACGGCGGGCCTGCTTATTACATTCACGATTATGTTGAAAAAAAGAGAAAGAAGAAAATTAAGAAATCATTTCTTGCTATTCTCTTTGCGATATTCGGGCTTATTTGCTGGTGCGGCATAAGCCAGGTTATCAGCAATTCCGTAACTTCCGCTTTTAAAAATGCATTTTCAATACCGCCGATTTATACAACGGTAATTCTTGTAATAATATCAAGCTTAATTGTTTTAAGAAAAGATGCAACGGTTAAAGTGCTTGATGTTATTGTACCTATAATGGCAGTTATATACTTTGCTGTTACAATATTTATAATAATTAAAAATATTAACTTAATGCCTGCCGTATTTGAAAGAATATTTGAGGAAGCATTCGGCATAAAGCAAGTTGCCGGCGGCGGATTCGGTGCTGTTTTAATGAATGGAATTAAAAGGGGCTTATTTTCAAACGAAGCAGGTTCAGGCTCTGCGCCTTGTGCTGCTGCCGCTGCCGAGGGCAAAAGGCCTGAAACAGTAGGAATGGTTCAATCGCTCGGTGTTTTGATTGACACTATTGTTATTTGCACCTGCACAGCTATGATTATGCTGCTTGCTCCGGAAAGCATTACAAAAGGTAAGCAGGGTATGGATTTGCTTCAAAGTGCTATGAATTATCACCTTGGCAGTTTCGGCACAATATTTGTTGCCGTAATTCTGTTTCTTTTCAGCTTTTCTACTTTTATCGGAATTCTGTTTTATGCAAGGTCAAATGTGGCTTACCTGTGCGGTAACAATTGGTGGAGCCAAACACTTTATAAAATTATCGCTCTTGTTATGCTGTTTATCGGCGGACTTCAGGCATATACAATTGTATGGGATTTAGGCGATGTAGGAATAGGCTTAATGACAATTATAAACTTAATAATTCTTATTCCTATGTCAAAAGAAGCAATCAGCTTACTTGATAAAAAAGAATAATAAAAAGGCGTCATCAAAGGATTTTTCCAATGATGACGCTTTTTTATGTAGAATTCCTCTAATCTTCCAATAACTTATTATAAAATCCAATCAAACCAAATTTCTTCTTTCAAGCTCTTTAAAAAGGTATGGCTGAATGGTAGGATAAGTCCAATTTTGCGGGAGCGTATCTGTTATAACAATCTTTTCAATCTCGCTGTCAAACGGTTCAAACGATGTTATATCGGCAACACAAAGCATACCGTAGGTTTCTTCACTCTCGCCCTCTTTAACACCGTAAATGCAAACAGGTTCAAGCGTAAAATCCTTTGCGCCCGTTTCCTCCTTCAGCTCCCTTTTTGCAGTATCAACAATAAATTCATTCGGCTCTCTGTGTCCGCCCGGGAATTCAAGAGTATCTCTCATTTTATGCTTGCAAAGCACAAATTTTCCGTCGCTTTTAGCACAAATAACTGCAAATTTTAATTTTTCATTTTCAATAAAGTTGTAAAATTTAACCATAATATTCCCTACTCAGTAC
>CAVLCX010000257.1:0-2783 GCA_963661525.1 bacterium | reverse complement strand
GACTTGAACCGGTACGGTATTGCTACCGAGGGATTTTAAGTCCCTTGCGTCTGCCTATTTCGCCACACCAGCGTACAACAGATATAATAATAGATTTTAAGTCTAAAGTCAAGAGTTAATTTCAAATAATAATTAAAATTAACTCTTGACTTTAATTATTGCCTTAAAAGTTTTTCCCTTTGCTTATAATCCGGCATAAATATTGATATATAATTATAAAACTCTTTACCGTGATTATGATGTTTTATATGTGCCAGCTCGTGTACAACTACATAATCAATCGCTTCTTTCGGATAAAGCATTAAATAATATGAAAAGCAAATCGAATTTTTACCGCTGCAAGAGCCAAAGCGCTTTTTAGCGGATGTAATTTTTAAACCTGTTGGCTTAACATTCATAATATCAGAATAATATTCCACCCTTTTAGGCAGGTAATCATTAGCTTCTGACATCAAGCGTTTTTTATCTTCTTCACTTATATTATATTTATCAATATGTTTTTTCTTTCTTAACACAGCCTTTTCAAGCCATTCACCGTTTCTGTCTAAAAATTTCTGAATTTGATAATTTGAAACATAATACGGTGCTTTAACCACTGCGTTGAGTTCATCATCTACACTTAGGGAAATTGTTTTTCTGTTACTTTTAATTATTTTGCAATTCATTATTCTTTAGGCTTCTTCATAGTTAATCCGATACGCTTTTTATCTACATCAACTGAAATCACCCAAACTGTTACTATATCCCCAACTTTTAAAACATCGCTTGGGTGCTTAATATATTTATCTGTAATTTGAGAAATATGCACAAGTCCGTCTTGGTGAACACCGACATCTACAAATGCACCGAAATCAATTACATTACGAACTGTTCCTTTAAGTTCCATTCCGACTTTCAAATCTTCAATACCCATAACATCTGTGCGAAGCATAGGTGCAGGCAGTTCATCCCTTGGGTCCCTGCCGGGTTTAGCAATTTCTTTTGTAATATCAATAAGAGTAGGCTCACCGATATCAAGTTGCTTTGCAAGTGCAGATGTGCCTAATGTTTCAACATATTGCTTTACGGCAGAAACATTGCCACACCTTACATCTTCATCTGAAACCGAACATAATTTAAGAAGTTTGCGTGTTGCGTCATAGCTTTCAGGGTGAACAGCGGTGTTATCAAGAACATTTTTGCTTTCGCTTACTCTCAAAAAGCCTGCGCATTGTTCAAATGCTTTTGGGCCAAGCATTGAAACATTCATAATTTCATCGCGTGATTTAAAAATACCGTGTTCCTGCCTGTATTTTACAATATTATCGGCAATTTTTAATGATACACCTGCAACTCTGTTTAAAAGCTGCGCAGATGCGGTATTAAGGTCTACACCGACTGTATTTACACAATCTTCAACCACACCGTCAAGTGCGCTTGAAAGATGGTTTTGCGGCATATCGTGCTGATATTGGCCTACACCTATTGCTTTAGGGTCAATTTTAACAAGCTCGGCAAGCGGGTCTTGCAGGCGGCGTGCAATAGAAACAGCACTGCGCAAGGATACATCATATTCAGGGAACTCCTTTGCAGCAAGTTTAGAAGCCGAATAAACCGATGCTCCCGCTTCGCTTACAACCATATATGTAATACCGCAGTTAAGTTCTTTAATAACTTCGCAGGCAAAAACCTCTGTTTCGTGTGATGCAGTACCGTTGCCGATTGCAAACATCTGAACATTATGCTTTTTAACAAGGTCTTTAATTATTTTCTTTGCCTGCTCAACTTTATTATGCGGAGGTACGGCATATATAACACTTGTATCTAATACTTTACCCGTTGCATCAACTACCGCAACTTTACATCCTGTTCTGTAACCCGGGTCTAACCCTAAAGTAACTTTCCCCTTTACAGGCGGCTGCATAAGCAAATGGCGCGTATTTTCTGCAAAAACTTTTATAGCCTTATCATCTGCAACTTCAGTCAATGAATTCCTGAGCTCACGCTCAATAGACGGAAAAATCAAGCGGGTATACGAATCTTCAATTGCTTCCTTAACAAGATCTTGAGTCGGTGAACTATCTTTAATATGAAGATTATAAAGAATAGTCAATGCAGTAATTTTGTCATAATCAACATTTACTTTTAAAAAGCTTTCTTTTTCACCACGGTTAAATGCAAGAACTCTGTGTGACGCAATATTTGAAATAGGTTCGGTATATTCCCTATACATTTCATATACGCCAAGCTCGTCCTTCGCCCCTGTTACAACGATATTACCGTGATTTTTAATTGAATAACGCAGCATCTTTCTGCCTGCCGGGTCATCCGAAACAAATTCGGCAATTATATCTTTAGCACCGTTTAATGCATCTTCAACGCTTTCTACTTCGTCATTAAGATATTTTTCGGCTTCATCAAGCGGCGAATTTGAATTTTTATCCTGTGCATAGAGAAAATCGGCAAGTCCTTGCAAGCCTTTAGCTTTAGCAACTGACGCTCTTGTTTTTCTTTTAGGTCTGAAAGGTCTGTAAATATCTTCAAGCTCGGTAAGAGTAGACGCACTGCCAATTGACGCCCTTATTTCATCCGTCATAAGTTCCTGCTCTTCAATTGAAGCAATTATTTTTTCCTTTTGCTCCTCCATATTTCGCAAATATGTGAGCCTGTCTGATAAATCTCTTAAAAGCTGGTCGTCAAGCGAACCTGTTGCTTCCTTTCTATATCTTGCAATAAACGGAATAGTGTTTCCGTCATCAATAAGTTTAACTGTATTTTCCACCTGCCAAGACTTAATAGAAAAT
>CAVLCX010000256.1:0-2828 GCA_963661525.1 bacterium | reverse complement strand
GAACTGAATAATCGCCCTGCGATATTTTTTTTGTAGTTTCCGTAATTTCCTGAACAGGAAAAATAATAGAACGAATAAAGAACAGGTTAGAAAATATGATAAGTGCAAAAACAATAACAAGCCCAATAAAAACAAGAAGTGTTAAAGTTGCCACCTGCCTGTCAATCTGCTCAAGCGAAGATAAAACACGAATAGCACCGACATTATCACCGTTTGAATCCTTTATAATTCTGCAAACAGCCATAACTTTTTCACCGTTACTTATTTTGCCTATATATTTGGATTTATTACTGTCACTTGCCAAAGCTTCTTCATAATCCGGCATTTCCTGCTTTTCAATTGCAAAACCGCTTGATGATACAACAACTTTTCCGTCATTATCAATTATCCAAGTAGTTGTTTTTTCTTTATAGCTGTAACTGTCAATATACTCTGCGGCAGATTGTTCAAGTGTATTACCGGCATCCAAGTTTGCACTGAAATAGCTTACTGCAGTTGATGATGCACCTGAATTAAGTATACTTTCAACATTAGAATAATAAGTATTTTTTATTGCAAAGGCTGAAATTATAAAAACGATAATAAAAAATACCACAATAACACCGATGATGTTTATAAGCCACCTCAGTGTTATGCCTTCGATTTTTGGCAAATGCAATTTTTCTTTAGATATTTTTTTCATCACTTAAATTCCTGCCGATTAAATACAAAATAAATTACTGGTTATCGGTTATCCACTTATAACCGAGCCCCCAAATAGTCACAAGCCTTGTAGGGCTTGACGGGTTATCCTCGATTTTCATCCTTAAACGCCTGATGTTAACATCAACTATTTTTTCATCACCGAAATAGTTAGCACCCCAAACAGTTTTCAAAATATCTGTTCTTGAAAGGGCGGCATTAGGATTTTTGAAGAAATATTCAATAATTTGAAATTCAACTTGTGTAAGTTCAATCATTTCACCGTTTTTGGAAAGTGTACGATTGCGCAAATTGAGTTCAAATTCATCAAGAACAATGCTGTCACCGGTAGTATCATTCTTTCTAAAACCTCTTGTCATTTCAACTCTTCTGTATACAGCGTCAACCCTTGCCATAAGTTCACTCGGCGAAAACGGTTTGGTTACATAATCATCTGCCCCGTACATAAGGCCTGTAACTTTATCCATTTCCTGGGTTTTGGCGCTAAGCATAATAATACCCAAGTCACTTGAACGCTTGCGAAGCTCTTTGCATACGGAAAGGCCGTCAAGTTCAGGCATCATAATATCAAGAATTGCAACATCAAAACAATTTTCATCCTGTGAAAATTTTTCGAGTGCAACAGCACCGTTTTCAGCCTGCTCAACATTGTAGCCGCTACGAGTTAAGTTGATAACTATAAACTCTCTGATGGATTCCTCATCTTCTGCAACGAGTACCTTTTTCATACATATACCTCCTAAATCAGTATACTTTAATCATATCTCTTAACTTTTTAATGTTTATATCTATACCGGATGAGCTGTCTACCTTGGCAAGATAAACAAATCCGCTATTTTTCATAACTAATGAATAATCCTTATATTTAGGGTCATTTTCGCTGTAACTTGAATTTATAAGGGTTATTATTTCAATTGCTTTTTTATTATTCTTTTTATTTGTTAATTCAAGCTTTCTCTTTTCACTGTCATAACTTGCTTTGATTTTTGAAAAATCATCGTCACCGACCACAAGAATATAACCGTCACGCTTACAGGCAAGTGAATAGCACTTGTGTGACAGCACGGTATTACCGTAGCTAACCCAATTTTGAGTTGTAATTTCCGACGCTTGCTTTTTGTCAGAAGCGTCTTTCGGAATTTCAACAACTCCGTCGCCGTCAATATCCCTGCAAGTTGTAAGACTTGAACGAACAGTTGATTTTGTTCTGCCGGTAGAATAGCTGTAAAACGGTGAAATAATGGAATTATAATAATCAGACCAATAAATGAATTCCGTCACCATTGATGAACCGTCATCACAAAGGGCGTCGGCATAAACCGAAGTACCCTCGTCCGTTTTTGCATATTTTATACTTTCATATGAAGTAATAGTACTGTCAAGCCTGGTTTCGCCGATAAGCTCCCTTTTCCCTGTTTCAAATGAATAAAGTTCCGCCCTCGGATTTTCACTCGATGTACCCGTTGCAAAAACAAGAAGTTCCTTTACACCGTCATCATTAGCGTCAACGCAAATAAAATCACTGCCGGTAATCGCTTTTGATACAGCTTTAAGCGAATATGCACCGTCATTTTCATTTTGTGAATAAACATTTATTGATGTACCCGTAAGTTTTGATACAACGCTCCAGCAAACGATGATTTCCATTTTTCCGTCATTATTAAAATCACAAAAATCAACGCAGTTAACATCTGTTGCAGTACCTTCAATATTTGATACAACACTCCATTTATCCCCGCTCTTTTTAATTACAGCCATTGAGATAGTGCCGATTTTATTAGAAGGTTCATAAAACGCAACAGCTTCGCTGATTTTATCCCCGTCAATATCTTTTAATATAAAAGATGTTGTATATTTTCCCGTTGCCGGAATTTTGATTGAATACCCGCCTTTGCAGTATTCATCAACCGCACTTTGAACACCGGCATTATCCCCACTCGGAGAAATAGGTGAAATCAAATCATCTATTGAGGAGGAAAGGCGAAAATTATTACAACCGCAAAACAAAAAAGCTACAAGGCATAACATAACTATTACTTTAAAACCCTTACATTTCGGCATACGCACTCCTCCTTATAAAATAAATTTATAATATTATAACAGAAAGTAACAATAAAATAAACAAC
>CAVLCX010000255.1:0-2859 GCA_963661525.1 bacterium | reverse complement strand
GTGTAAAAGGAAGTGATGAATTTTTTATAATTTTCATCAAGTGATACTCCGATTTCGTTTTCGGCAGAAGTAATCATTGTATATGTTATTTCGTCAAAATCTTTTACCAAAAATCGTTTTAATTCTTCTCTTCCGATTGAGTCGAGTGCACAATTTAAAATATGCTCGTTTTGGTCGATATAATTTACTACAAACAGAATTGCGTCTTTGTAATCGACAATCATATCGTAATTTTTGATGACATCTATTGCCTCATTTTCAAGAGTCCAACGAAGCAGGTCGTAGGTGTCGGTGAAATGATAGTAGAAGGTATTGCGATTTAGGTTGCAATCCTTAACGATATCGCCGACGGTAATTTTTGAAAACGGTTTTGTTTTCATCATTTTTTTTAGAGAATTTGAAATTGAAAGTTTTGTTGCGATTTTTTGTTCTTCTCTGGTCATTTGTATCACCCCAAGTATATTATAACTTGAAATCAAGCAAATTCAACAGATAAAATCAGACGGTTGCCCAATGAAACGTTAGGCAGCTTTTTATTTTTGCCTAAAATTATGCAACGGTGCAGTTTTATCCGTTTCTTTTTTCGGCTTTTCGCCATAAAATCTCATTGTCGGAGGTGAAAAAATGGAAAACGGAAAATATGAGTATGACATAAAATTTCACTCGCAGCTTGGGCTTAAAATAGGCAAATGCACATGTCTTATAAATGATAACGAGGCAGTCGGTTTTTTGCACATATTTGGTAAAAGCAATAAGTTTAGCGGAATTGTTATGGATGATGATTCGTTTACAATTCACGGTACTGTTACCACGCTTGTACGAAATTTTGACTTTATAGGTACAGGAAAAATAAGTAAAAGCGAAATTAAACTTGATATTTTAGACGGCAGTAATGTGCTAAAACTAATCGGAAAAAAGACAGAGGTGGTTAATAAATGAGAAAATTTTATACCAAAATAGTCAATCAAAAAAAGCTGATAATCATTTTGTTTTTGGTTGTGACTGCAATTTGCTGTGTGCTGCAAAATTTCGTCAGCGTTGACTATGATATGAAAGATTATCTTCCAAAAGACAGTGCATCAACTGTTGCACTTGATGTTATGAACAGCGAGTATGAAGGCGGTATACCGAATGCACGAGTTATGATAAATGATGTCAATATAGCAGACGCACTCAAATATAAGGACGAAATATCAAAGATTGACGGTGTAACCGATGTTACATGGCTTGATGACAGTATTGATATGACCGTTCCGCTTGAAACGCAGGATAAGGACACTGTTGAAACTTATTATAAAGATAACAAAGCACTTTTTACCGTTACAATTGATGAAAACAAAAGGGTTGATGCGGTAAATGCTTTGAGGGACTTAATCGGCGACGAAAATTCTATGACCGGTGATGCTGTGTCAACTGCAACGGCTACTCAAAGCACGGTTAACGAAATTAAGCTTATCAGTATTTTTGCTGTTTTGTGCGTTATTGTGGTTTTAATTCTTACGACAACCTCGTGGGCTGAACCGTTTATTGTCCTTGCAGGGCTTGGCATTGCAATAATGATAAATAAGGGTACTAATCTTATTTTCGGTGAAATCAGCTTTGTAACAAATGCGGCTGGCCCTATTCTTCAGCTTGCAGTTTCGCTTGACTATTCCGTGTTTTTGCTTCATAGATTTGAGGAATGTTTAAAACAAAATACAAATAAAAAGGACGCAATGGTTGACGCTCTTTGTAAATCTACATCATCAATTCTTTCAAGCGGACTTACTACCGTAATCGGCTTTTTAGCACTTTTGTTTATGCGTTTCGGTATAGGTCCTGACCTCGGTGTCGCACTTGCAAAAGGTATTGCAATCAGCCTTATTACCGTATTTGTATTTATGCCGCCTCTTATTTTGATGACATATAAACTTGCTGAAAAAACAAAGCATAAAAGCTTTATGCCGAGCTTTAAAGGTTTTGGTAAATTTGTAACCAAGGTAATGCTTCCGCTTGTGGTTGTGTTTGCAATTTCAATTGTGCCGAGCTTTTTGGCTTCAAATCATAACAGCTATTATTACGGTTCTGCCCATATATTTAACAGTCAAACGCAGGTAGGTCAGGACAGAGAAGAAATTGAAAACACCTTCGGCAAAAACGAAACCTTTGTAATTCTTGTACCAAAGGACGATTTAGAAAAGCAAAATGAGCTTTCAAATGATTTGAAAAATATCGACGAGGTAACGAGTGTTATATCTTATGTTGATACCGTAGGTTCAGAGATACCGCAGGAATATCTCGACTCTTCAACTCTTTCAAAACTTGTTTCAAAAGATTATTCAAGATTTGTACTTAATTTAAAAACGGATGCCGAGGGCGATGACACCTTTAATCTTGTTGAAAAAATAAGAGATACAGCTCAAAAACATTTTCCAAACGAATATTATCTTGCAGGTGAAGCTGTAAGCACCTACGATTTGATGGATACGATAACCGCCGATACGCTTAAGGTTAATTTGATTGCAATTGCGGCAGTATTTGTAGTTCTTCTTTTGACGGAAAAATCAATAGTTTTGCCGATTATTCTTGTGCTTGCCATTGAAACTGCAATATGGATTAACCTTTCAATACCGTATTTCACATCATCATATGTTTTCTATATAGCATATTTGATTATCAGCTCAATTCAGCTTGGTGCAACGGTTGACTATGCAATCCTATTTTCAGACAGATACAGGGAAATGCGACATCTTTATGATAAAAAGACATCAATAATCAACACCGTAAGCTCAACTACAAAATCACTTTTAACTTCAGGTACGGTTATGACTGTTGTAGGTTTTTTGCTTGGTCGTATTTCAACTCACGGCGTTTTGTCAC
>CAVLCX010000254.1:1713-2871 GCA_963661525.1 bacterium | reverse complement strand
CAGGCAATACCGCTTAAAACTTGCCTTACGGTATAATTACTTGGCAAATCGCAAACATAGTCAGCACCTGTTTTAATTTGCGTTCTTGGGTCTATTGATACACCTATGCGTTCAGCAATCATTTCAACAACGGTTGTCATTGGCAAAGGCCAACCTAAAGTGTTATAGTTATCATCAGCAACAAAAGCCTGGTCTACTTTTAACATTGCATCATAAGACTTGATATTCACAAGCCCCTCATAGCTGTCTGCTCTTTCATCAATGAAAAAGGTACCCATTTCATTATTTACAGTGACTAATAAAAAAACAAGCAACAACCACCCTAAAATTTTAGGATTGTTAAAATATACAGTGCAATAAGCAATAACCGCAGTAATTGCCAACATCAATATGTAATTACATATAATTACGGCTTTTCTCATTTGGCTCCTCCTCGTATTCGTATATTTGATGCCATAGAAATTTGATAATATTGAGCATATCTTTTTTAGATATACTGTTATGCGTAGGCATATCCAAAAGGTTTTTTATTGCACTGCCTGCTGCAATAAGTTCATTTTCTGTTGGATTTTCAATCCTTGATATGTTTTTACAGATGAAAAGCGATTTGTAAAATGAAATTTCTTCACCCGCCGAACCGCTAATCATTTCACGCATTGGTTCGATTTCGGTTTCTGGTGATTTTTTAGTATTATTCATATATACCTCCACGAAAAAATTTCTGTAAAAGCCTTATGCAAAGACTTTTTAATTTTTTTCTTAAAGATTAACCGTTTTACTTTTTTGGTTAATTCTTGTTCGTTGATAATAAACTCGTCCGGTTTAAGTGTAATATATTCGTCCATATCAGGTGCCTCAATAAATTCATAGGCGTCTGCAGTGCCGCAGTTATTTTGCATATTAAGATATTCGACCTTGCCATTGCAAAATATCAGACAATTATGGACATTCGTACCGACCTGATGAATATGTTTATTATATTTTTCTCTGACCCATAAATTAACAAGCATTTATTTTCACTCCTTTGTCGTGAGTTGTATGTCGCTTACAAGCGTTTTTAGTAAAAGCAATGATTTTATATTAAGAATTGCTTAAATCACTTAAAAACGCTTTTTTCAAAGTGATTTGGCGGCAATAGTAAGCCTGAGTTATATCTGC
>CAVLCX010000254.1:0-1682 GCA_963661525.1 bacterium | reverse complement strand
AAGATTCATAAGATTTCTTTTGCGTTATACAATAATCGCCAAGCACACATTTTGTTCTTTGGTGCAAAGGGCACGCTTTTTCTTTCAATATTTATTCCTCCTATTTCAAGTATTCAGGTGTTTCAAAACTCATTTGTAGCAGATTATCTCCGACCCACCATATCATCACATCTTCGGGAGTATTCCAACCTACTGCATTATCAAGTCCTGCTGCCTCTCTTGCCTTGAGCATTCGCTTAAATGCTCGCAAATAGTTATCTCGATACTTTGGATAGCGTATAAAATCAGCTTTCATACCTTTTCCGCCTCGCATAGGACAGCCAATACAACCGATACGCTTCATCCCGCATTGATATAATGGATTTGATTTACATCTGTAGTGATTTAAAAATTCCCACACATCCTCGTCAGTCCAATCAATGATAGGATTTAAAAGCGTTGAGGTTGTCCTATAACATTGTTCAACCATTCGGCGATTTTCGTCATTGTCCGTGTTAAGAACAATGCCTTTTTTCGGTGTGATTTCATAATCGGCTTGTAATTCTTCAGCAAGTGCGACTGTCTTTTTAGGCTTACCGATTATTTTTACAAGACCACCGTTTTGTTTTCTGCTTATGCTTTCAGCCCAACGAACACCTGTTACTTTAACCCTGCCTTTGCCGCCTTTTTCCTTTAACTCACTACAACAATAACGAGCTAATCTTGTAGGTGGCATTTTATTTTTCTCGATTAACTGCCACATTGAGTATTTGGGCGTTTCGATTTGCACATTTGGTATTGACTTGATATATCGAACTGTTTCGGGAGCGTCAACGGTTGTAAGGTTGTGAACTATATTGTGCTTAACTCCTGCAAGGTCGGCAAGAATACGAATGCAGTCGCTGTCTTTTCCGCCGCTGTAACACAAATAATACGGTTCGTCAGCCGGCTCAAACGCTTTTAAGCGTTCTATTGCCGCGTTTATTTTTGCTTGTAATTCAGTCATATCATCACCTTACCCTGCTGCTGTGAGTTTTTTTAAATAAATCATTCTAACTCAACCTTTTCGTACGTGCCGGTACCGTGCGATATTGAAGATAAAACCGTATTCTTTGTTGCGCCGACTAATCGGGCAAGCTCAACTGCGGAATCGGCAACGGCAATAGGCAATCTGTATTTATCGTTTGTCACTTTCATGTAACAACAGTTTTTCGCAACCCTCATTATTCTATTTCCTCAAATTCTGTATTTTCGTTTACTTCTGCCGGGGCTTGGGCTTTTTCGCCGCAAAAGCTGACCTGATTTGCAATCACTTTTACGCTTTTTCTGTTTTCGCCTGTGTTTGCCACGTAGTTGTCCGTCTGCAGTCTGCCCTCAATTGCAATCATTGAGCCTTTATGAAAATACCTTTTCAAAAACTCGGCAGTCTGCCGCCAAGCGGTGCAGTCAATAAAGTCACAAGAACGGTTGTCCTTAGAACAACCTCGGTCAACCGCAATTTGAAAGTTTATAAAAGCCGTACCCTCACTCGTAGCCTTTAGCTCAGGCTCGTAGGTCAAGCGCCCCATTAAAACAACACTATTTATCATCTTTGCTTCCTCATATATCAAAATTATTCATTGCGTCTTTCATGACCTGCTCAATATCGAATGTCGGCTTACAGTTCAACTTATTTAAGTTTTCCGCCTGATACTCGTTAAGGT
>CAVLCX010000253.1:448-2892 GCA_963661525.1 bacterium | reverse complement strand
CCGTTTGAGAAAATCACGATTGCCGGTATGCTTTGAATATCAAACTGATATGCAAGGTCACGGTTTTCATCAACATCTGCCGAATAAAAATCCGCCTCGCCGTCCATTTCATCCGAAAGTTCCTCTAAAATCGGTGCAAGCATTTGGCAAGGGCCGCACCACACAGCAGAAAAATCCACTACTGCAAGCTTGCTGTTAAGCACATCATCAAATTCACTGTTTCTGATTTCTTCAACCATATTTATTCTCCTTTACTTTTATTTGCAAGGTAGGCAACTGCCGACAGTGCGGCAACATTACCCTGCCCTGCTGATTTAATATATTGGTATGGTTTGCCCGCAATATCACCACAGGCAAAAAGACCTTTAATATTAGTTTTCATTTGCAAATCAACTATTATATGTGTACCGTCTGTTTTAAGCCCCGGCACAAGTTTATCCGCCGATATATTATTTCTTACAACAAAAGTTGAAAATGCATCGTAACTTGAATTTTCACAAATTATTTTTTCCGCTTTCATATTTCCGGCAAAGCCTATCGGCTTATCTTTAATTATTTGTATATTACCGTATTCATCAAAAATATCATTTGAAATATCATAAAGCGGAAAATATTTTATACTGCTGCATACCTCACTTAAAAACAAAGCGTCTTCCTCTGCTTCTTTGGTATAAGCAATAACTGCCACATCTTTATCCTTGCAAAAATGTGCGTCACAAGTTGCGCAGTAGCTTACTCCCCTGCCCAAAAACTTATCTTCATTTTCAAGTGTTTTTGAAGCGGTAACACCCGTTGCAAGTATAAGTGATTTACTTTCAATCATTTCTTTGCCGACTTGCAGGGCAAAATATTCACCCATTGAATACACTGCATTAACTCTTTTTTCTGTTATTTCAATATCTAAATCATTAAGATGATTTTCAAGTGCAGCTGCAAGTTCTTCACCCGTCACATTAGGCAGACCGGTATAATTTTTAATTGAATGGGCTTTATTTATTTTATCACTCAAATCTTTATTTCCAAATAAAATGATATTCTTATTTCTCAACTTGGCAGTTACTGCCGCTGAAATACCGGCAGGCCCGGTGCCGATAATTGCTATATCATATCTCATTATTATTTGCCTCGATTTTTTGTTATAATTATTTCTGTTTTCGCTTTAGTTATACACATTTTTCTGACAAATGTCAATATTTTCGAATGTTTGTTAATATATAATTCACCTATTGACAAGGTAGGTTAAGAAATATATAATCTTATAAAATAATAAATTATAACAATATTATCGGTGGTGTTACTATGTTAAATCGTTTTTCCAGAACTGAATTACTGATTGGGGATGAAGCTATGCAAAAGCTTAAAGCTTCGCGCGTTGCTGTTTTCGGAGTCGGAGGAGTCGGCGGATACACAGTTGAAGCATTAGTCAGAAGCGGAATCGGAGCTATTGACATTATTGATGATGACAAGGTGTGTTTAACTAATATCAAT
Organism: bacterium; assembly: GCA_963661525.1. Classification (GTDB taxonomy): domain Bacteria; phylum Bacillota; class Clostridia; order Oscillospirales; family Acutalibacteraceae; genus Eubacterium_R. Next base: position 1,404 of record CAVLCX010000253.1, on the reverse strand, counting down.
CGTCAAATCATTGCCACCACAGATACAATCGGCAAATACAAAGTTGATGTTGCCGAAGAAAGAATAAAATCAATCAATCCCGATTGCAAGGTATACAAGCACCAAACATTTTATTCAAATGAAACTGCGAATGAATTTGATTTTTCAAAATACGATTATGTAGTTGATGCAATTGATACCGTTTCAGGCAAGATAGCACTTGTAATGCAAGCAAAGCAAGCCGGCGTACCTATAATTTGCTCTATGGGTGCAGGAAACAAAATGGACCCAACTGCATTTGAAGTATCTGATATTTATAAAACGAGTGTTGACCCACTTGCAAGGGTAATGAGATATGAATTAAAGAAAAGAAAAGTTCGCAAATTGAAGGTTGTATATTCAAAGGAAATACCTATCAAGCCTAAAGAAAGTGCGGCAAACAGCTGCAAATACCACTGCGTTTGCCCGCCGGGTACAAAGAGGAAATGCACAGCAAGAAGGCAAGTGCCGGGAAGCAATGCATTTGTTCCGTCAACAGTTGGTTTAATAATCGCAGGCGAAGTGGTAAAAGACCTCATCAAAAAATAATTTAAGGAAGCATTATGAAAAAGTATGAAGAAATAAGTGTAAGCGAAATGCTTAAACTTGATGAAAGTGAATATCTTGTAATTGATATAAGAGATGAAATAGCTTTTACTTACGGAACAATAAACAATGCTGTAAACATCCCTCAAAATCAGCTTGACGAAAAGCTTGGCACATTACCAAAAGATAAGCTTTTAATAATATGTTGCAAAAGCGGTATTATCAGTGACCCTGTTGCCCAAAATATGCGTGAAAAGGGCTTCAACGCCGCTAATTTAAAAGAGGGTTATTATGGCTATATGCTTGCCAATTTAAAAGATGACAGTGACCGGGTAAAAGATATAGAAAGAAGCATAAACAAGAAATTCCATAAAGGCATTTGGAGCAAATTT
>CAVLCX010000253.1:0-438 GCA_963661525.1 bacterium | reverse complement strand
AGTGCAATTAACGATTATCAGCTTGTAGAAGAGGGCGACAAAATTGCTGTTTGCATTTCCGGCGGTAAGGATTCAATGCTTATGGCAAAACTTTTTCAGGAATTAAAGCGCCATAACAAGTTCCCTTTTGAAGTAATTTATCTTGTTATGGACCCGGGATACAGCCCTGAAAACAGAGAAATCATTGAAAAAAATGCCAAGCTTTTAAATATTCCTATAACTGTTTTTGAATCGAATATTTTTGAATCTGTATTGCATATTGAAAAATCACCTTGCTACCTATGCGCAAGGATGAGAAGAGGCCATCTTTACAACAAAGCCAAGGAACTCGGCTGTAATAAAATTGCACTCGGCCACCATTATGATGATGTTATAGAAACAATTTTAATGGGTATGCTTTACGGCGGCCAGGTTCAAACAATGATGCCGAAGCTTCAC
>CAVLCX010000252.1:0-2896 GCA_963661525.1 bacterium | reverse complement strand
GCCTAATATTATTGCTGTTAAAATAGCTAAAAGCGATATTTCAATATGTTCTAAAATTAAATTCATAAAGAAACTTCTTTTTTCCGTAATCAGTGAGCATATCTCTTTAATCATTGTTTGTTCTCTCCTTTTTTAGCAATTGCTTTTACAGGGCATTTTTCATAGCAAAGCCCACAGTGCAGGCAGTGGTTTTGGTTGATTACAAAATTATCTATGCATTTTTGCAGTCATATTATTTTCTCCTTTTCGCTTTCTGCTTATATTTTATTTCAAGCTTATTTATATAACAAGTACGCACTTTTTTATTACATAGTTACCTAAAAGTAACCTATTGAATTAACCTGAATTGTGTTATATAATTAAATATAAGATAATATTTTTAAGCTTGTTAAGGAGATTTTATATGAAAACAAAGGATGAATTACCTGCCTGCCCGGTGGCAACAACACTTTCGCTTATCGGCAGTAAATGGAAAATACTTATAATAAGAAACTTAATTTCACGCCCGTGGAGATTTAATGAACTGAAAAAAGACCTTGACGGTATAAGCCAAAAGGTGCTGACTGACAGTTTGCGCTCTATGGAAGAAGACGGAATAGTTACCAGAACCGTTTATACCGAAGTGCCGCCGAGAGTTGAATACTCGCTTTCGCCGCTTGGTGAAACTATGAAGCCGATTATTGACTCAATGGCAAAATGGGGCGATGAATATAAAAAATCGTTTTAACATAAGCCGGCAAAAGTAAAAGCACTAAATCATTTTTGATTTAGTGCTTTTACTTTGATATACAATTAAACTTATTGTTTTTTCAGTACAAATACGAGCCATCCTTTTTCTTCAAATCTTTCAATAACTTCAAATGAGTTTTGTGCAAAGCTTAAAAGTACCTCGTCTTCTCTGCTTTCTATAATGCCGCCTGTAATGTAAACTCCGCCGTCAGCAAGGTATTTGCCGACTTCTTTATTAAATTCCATAATTATATCGGCAACTATGTTGGCAACAATAACATTGTATTTGCCTGTAACTTTATCGGATAAATTACCCTGAACAGCTTTGAATTTGCTTTCGTCAAATCCGTTTTCAAGCGCATTTGTCTGCGCTGTTTTAACTGCAAGGGAATCAATATCAACACCGAAAGCTTCTTTTGCACCAAGCAAAAGTGACGCAATCGAAAGTATGCCGCTGCCACAGCCAATATCAAGAACTGTTGAATCTTCATTTATGTAATTTTCAAGCGTTTCAAGGCAAAGCTTTGTTGTCGGATGGCTGCCGGTACCAAATGCAAGCCCCGGTTCGATATGAAGAACTTTTCTTTTGCCTGCATCATACTCATCTTCCCAAGTAGGACGGATAAGAAGTTTATTGCCGATAGGCATCGGGTGAAAATACTGCTTCCAATTGTTAACCCAATCTTGAGTTTTGCAATCGTCAATTTGAATGTCATATTTTATGTTGAGGTTTTTAAGCCTTTCCTCAATAAATGATACTGCTTCAAGCGGGTTTTCGTGCGGGTTGACATATACATGGATAATTCCTTTTGAACGGTCGGCTTCCAAAAGTTTTTCTTCAATCAAGTCAATATGTGCAATTTCCATTACCTCGTTTTCAAGGTCGGAATAATCTTCTATATATATTCCGTACGGTACAACCATATTGGCAATGTTGCCGGCAGCTTCAATGTCATTTGTATCAACAGTGATTTTAATTTCACTCCATACTTCATTTTGAATATCACTCATACTTATTCTCCTAAGTTAACAGTATGTTCGGTTGATGAAAGGCCGTGGTTATAAAGCTTTCTGTTATCAAGCGCCCACTGCCTGTCGGTAAAATTGCCCGACTCAACCTTGCTTGTTGCTGTGTTTATTTCAAAAATTGTGGCGTCAAGCGCATCAAGTGTTGCAAGAATTTCTGCTTCCAAAAACTTCGGCCTGACAGCAGCGCCGTACTCCGGAAGTTCGTGGTGAGAAATAATCATATGTTCAAGTAAAATGACTTTTTCACTTGTAATGCCAAGCTTTTTTGCTGTTTCGTCAACCATCATTGCACCTTTAACAAGATGACCGATAAGCTCACCTGAAACGGTATATCCCGTGCAAAGCCCTGTTTTGTCTGTTTCCATTTCAAAAGTTTTTGCAACATCGTGCAGTATCGCACCTGAAAGCAAAAGCTCCCTATCTATATTTGGATATACTTGGCAGGTTTTTTCAGCCATTTCAACTATTGAAGCTGTGTGCAGCATTAAGCCGCCCACTATTGCGTGGTGAAGTCTGTATGCCGCAGGGTAAATTTCAAGTGCTTCTCTTTTTTCAAGTAATATGGATTTAACTATATCTTTTAATTCTTGGTCATTAAAATCATTAACCTTGTTTAAAAGCATTGCAAAAACCGATTTTCCGTCATACTCGCTTGTAGGTACAAATTCGGTAATCATTTCATCAGGTGCTTTTTTTATCGATGTTATATTAAGCTGTTGCTTTCCCTTATAGTTATCTACCGCGTACTCAATTTCAACCACACAGTTTTTTTCAAATTGGCCGTTATTTTCAAATCTCCAAACTTTTGCCGGATATTCATTCTTGTCACTGCCGATAACAATCATATCAAGGTAGCCGTTACCGTTTTTATCTGTTTTTTCGTATAATTCTTTTATTAACGCAAAAGATGCCATATTTATTCCTTTCTGTCGTTGATTTAATTTACAAATTATTATATAATAATTTACATATTTATTCAATAACTAATTGACAAAGTATATTTAGCTTGGTAAAATATTTTCAAATAACAAACGGAGTGATTTTCTGTTGAGAAATTTAGATAATTTATGTATGAATTGTTTTGAAGAGTTAACGCAGGGTAGTGTTTGCGCTAATTGTGATTATGATAATGATACGC
>CAVLCX010000251.1:0-2960 GCA_963661525.1 bacterium | reverse complement strand
GCGCTAAACTATTGGATATAAATATGCCGATTGACAGAGTGTCTTTAGAAAATCTACTCCAAAACCTTGTAAATAAAGTTGACAGCGGTGACCAGTTTGTTTATATGCAAGTTACCCGCGGTTCAGGTCTTCGTGAACACGCTTATGAAGATGATATTAAAGCAAACCTTTGGATTACATTAACACCCGAGCATATATCAGATACTTATAAGCCTATTGATGTAATTACTTTTGAAGATAAACGCTTTCATTATTGCAATGTTAAAACCCTCAATTTAATTCCTTCTTGCCTTGCCGCAACTTCAGCTAAAAATGCAGGCTGCAAAGAAGCTATTTTTCACCGCGGAAATATTGTTACTGAATGCGCACATTCAAATGTTTCTATTTTTAAGGATGATACGGTTATTACTCATCCGCTTAATGATGAAGTGTTGCCGGGTACTGCGCGTATTCGATTGCTGTCTTTTGCAATGAAACTCGGATATAAAACCGAACAACGTGAATATACACTTGATGAACTAAAAAACGCAGATGAAGTAGTAATTCATTCAACCGGCTCATTTTGCATACCGGTCAAAACGGTTGATGGTATCGCAGTCGGCGGTAAAGCACCTGAAATGCTTAAAAATATTCAAGATGCACTTGTTGCTGATTTTGAAAAGCAATGTGCATTGGATTAGGAAATAGTGTGAAAAATCATACTATCAATTATATGCCAGTTGCGGTGTCCGAAATTTACTGTCGCACATAAATGTGCTCCTGAATTTTGACCGCCGTCAGTTCTTATTGCTTCCTTAATCTCGCACTGCGAGCGGTCGCAAACGAACTCTTCAAAATTTGCCTGCGGCATAAATTTTGAAATGACTGAAATCACCATTTACGCCTGTTCAGGCAACGCAGGTCAATCAGGTGATTTTTTAATAAACTATTTGTTGCCTGAAAGGCTATGGTGATTATTATGAAAAAAATTGTTTCTGTTTTTATTGCTCTTTCTTTGGCAGTTTCTTCACTGTTTGCATTTTCAATTAACGCTTATGCAAACAGTTTGAAAGCTGCGGTTCAAATAATGCTCGGCCAGTCAATTAACGCAACTGTTTCCAATGTTGATGATAATGCAAAAAACTATTGGTTTAAGTTTGATTGCCTTTCTTCAAATTATTATGACCTTTTAACTTCAAGTCAAGCGTTAACTTCCGCCGATGTTTTCTTAACCGTATATAATGCTGATAAAGCAGTAATCAACTCAAATATTAACTCAAATACCGATTTGAATTTTAATACAACTACTTATTTTGAAGCAGGCAAAACATATTATCTTAAGTATGAAGTAAGTGATTCATCATATAGCTTTACTGCAAGCTTAAATATTCATAACCATAATTATGTTTCGGTTTTTGCAAAAGCTGTGGCAGATGATGATAGGGAAAATGCGATTGACGGATATGTTAAATATCGCTGTTCTTCCTGCGGTGAGGAATATATCGCTCAAAACATTTCTGCACCTGCAAGCGTTTCACTTTCTTCATCGGCAGTTACTTATAACGGATACGAAAAATATAATAATATTACTGTTTATGATAAGCTCGGCAATGTTATCCCTGCAAGTGAATATGTTGTTACTTATGAAGATAATATACTTTGCGGCAAAGCCTGGGTGTATGTAAATTTTGTAGGCAATAATTACAAGGGTGAGCTTACTTCTTGTTTTATTATTGTTCCTGCAAAGCCTACTACTGTATCACTGACAGCAAAGAAAAATCAAATCACTTTTAAATGGAATAAGGATACAACTGCTTCCGGCTACGAAATACAATATTCAACTTCAAAGTCATTTTCTAAAAGCAAAACCAAGTCGGTTACCATTACTAAAAACTCAACTAAATCAAAAACATTTTCTAAATTATTAAAAAAGAAAAAGTATTATGTCAGAATCAGAGCGTATAAAACTATTGACGGAGTCAAGCAATTTGGTTCTTGGTCAAAGAAAATGAGCGTTAAAACAAAATAAGCATTAGTTTAATTATGCACAAAAGAGCAAGCAAATATTTGCTTGCTCTTTTGCGTTTTCTATTTCAATTTTAAGTAACTTATGATATAATAAATGTATGTATAATTATGAACGATTGTCAGATGACATAAAGATTGCTGTTAGTTCTGACCACACTTTCGGAACTGATGCGGTTTTGCTTTCCGATTTTGCTAAAATAAAAGCGAGAGATAAGGCTCTCGATATGGGAACAGGCTGCGGAATCATTCCGTTTTTGTGGTTAAGAAATGAAAAAATAAATAATGTATCGTGCCTTGATATTCAAAAAAATGCATATGAGCAGGTGTGCCATTCAATAGAATTGAACGGTGTGCAAAGCAGAATAAAAGCTTATAATTGCGATTTGCGAAAAATAAACGAAGTTTTCGGCGCAGAGCAGTTTTCGCTTGTTACTATGAATCCGCCGTATAAACCGGTCGGAACGGGGATAGAATCTTTGGGTGAAAGTGCGCGTATTGCAAGGCACGAGGTTTGCTGTAATATTGAAGATGCCTGCAAGGCCGCTTCATATCTGCTGAAATATGCCGGCAGGTTTTGTATGTGCCACAGGCCTGAAAGGCTTGTTGATACACTTGAACTTATGCGCAAATATAAGCTTGAACCTAAAAGGCTTCGCTTTGTGCAGGATAAAACAGGGGAGCAGCCTTTTTTATTTTTAGTTCAGGGGCAAAAGGGGGCAAAACCTTTTTTGAGGGTTGAGCCGCAGTTAATTATTAAAAAGGATAATGGCAAATTCACACCGGAAATGCTTGATATTTACGGTTCATATGCCGACGGTTATGATAAATGAGCGGAATATTATATGTTGTAGGTACTCCTATTGGCAATTTAAGCGACTTTTCACCAAGAGCGGTGGAAACACTTGCAAATGTTGATTTTATTGCTGCCGAGGATACAAGGGTAACACTTAAAT
>CAVLCX010000250.1:0-2998 GCA_963661525.1 bacterium | reverse complement strand
GCACCTTGCAGGGTATTTGGAATACTCATTTCCGCGCACCTTGGTCATCGGGTTATACAATAAATATAAATACCGAAATGAATTATTGGTGTACCGATATTGCCAATCTTTCCGATTGTTTTGAACCGCTTGTTGACTTGGTTGAAAAGCTTGCATATAACGGGCGAAAAACAGCAAAGGAATATTACAATTGTTCAGGCTTTTGCGCTCACCACAATACAGATATTTGGGGTATGACTTTCCCGGCAGGCGACCCACAGGGACTTGAAGAAACTACGCAATATGCACCTTGGCCTATGAGTGCGCCTTGGTTTTTAAATCAGCTTTATGACCATTATTTGTATATCGCCGACGAGGAATATAAAAACAGAATTTTACCTATGTTTGAAAGCTGTTTGGCTTTTTATAAAGATTTTCTTGTTGAATATAAAGGCAGTCTTGTTACCTGCCCGTCTATCAGCCCTGAAAATAAATTTAAGGATGCAGGTACTTCTGCGTGCATAACATATATGCCGTCAATGGATAGGGAATTGCTTTATGAATTCTTTTCAAATTGCCGCGAACTCGGTCTTGAAACACCTGAAATTGAACAGGTTAAGCCGGCGTCTGACGGAAGAATTCCTGAATATGCCGAAGAATTCGTAGAAACCGAAGTTGAACATAGGCATGTAAGCCATTTATACTGTATTTATCCTGCAAGAATTCCTGCAAGTGATGAACTTAATACTGCTGCTGAAAAGTCACTTCTTAAGCGCGGATTCGGCGGCACCGGCTGGTCACTCGGCTGGAAAGTTTGCTTATGGGCGCGCCTTAAAAACGGTGAAAATGCATATAGGCTTATAAAACAGCAGTTGACTTATATCAGCCCATCATCAAAGTTTCATAGGGGCGGCGGTTCATATCCTAATTTGTTTGATGCGCATCCTCCGTTTCAAATTGACGGTAATTTCGGCGTTTGCGCCGGTATTGCCGAAATGCTTAAAAATGAAGCTTTGCCAAAGGAATGGTCGGGTTCAATTAAAGGTATTAAGCTTCACGGCGGTAAAGAAATTTCATATTCGTTTAAAAACGGAAAACGCATATAAAATAAAAGAGATTGCTGTCAACGCAGCAATCTCTTTTTGCTTAATAGTTTTATTATTACCGTGGCAATAACCGCACCGAGCGATATTCCAAGCCCTGTTAAAACTGTACTTTTTGCGTAGTTTAAAAATTTATCGTTATCTGATGTTATTGCGTAAAGCATTGTATAATATATTGAACTGCCGGGCAGCAGGGGAATGGTTGACGGCATTAAAATAACTGTTGCCGGCAACTTTTTCAGGCGCGAAATCAGTTCGCAGTAGAAAACTAAACACATCATTGCGGTGCAGCAGGCAATCAATTCACCGAAATATGCGTTTAATATCCTTTCAATGCTTGCTGTTATTATTGAACCTAAAATAGTTAAGCCCAGGCAGTTTTTAGGCACTTTCATTCCAACGGCAAAAAATACAGAACCCACTGTGCAAAATATTATTTCTTTAATCATATTTTGCCAAATATCCATAAAGCACCTGCCACACCGAATGCGATAGATAATGCCGACATAATAGCGTTAAACAGCTCACTCATACCTGCAAGTAAATCCGAATTCATCATATCTCTCATTGCATTTACTACTGTAAGCCCCGGTACAAGAAGCATAATTGTTCCTATTATTATTTTATCTTGGTGTACATCAATTTCCAAATAACTCGGTATAAAAGAAAGTACGCTTGCCGCAAAAGAACTGACTAAATTTTTTGAAAACAAGTTGAATTCTATTTTATTAAATTGTGCAATGCTTATTATCACGGCAATAATTCCTGAAAACACAGCGTCAATCAACATTCCGCCGAAAAAAAGTGAAAAGAAGAATGTAGCAAAAAAGTTGCTTATTGTTTCTGCCGCTTTTGATTCATATGCGGTGTAGTTTTTTATTGTTGTGCTTTCGTTTGCAAGGCTTCGTGATATGCTGTTTATCCTTGCAAGCATTGCCAAATCAATTTCATCCTTGTATATTCGTCTGACAGCTGTTTTTTCGCCCTTTTGTGCAACAATCAGGCTTGTTGTTGCAAATACATTGCATTCGTAATTATTCAGCCTGCGTACCGTTTCTTCGGCTCGGCTTACTTCTCCTCCGCATTCAATTGTTTGTCGGGCTAAATCCACCGATAACTCAAAGTTATTCATCAAATCACCAATTATATTTTTACCTATAATAAATAAAAAATGTGGAATCAATAAGATTCCACATTTTTACAATGTTAGTTTTATCAATACCAGTTCCAAATGATTTTTGACGCATATAAAGTCATTTCTATGCTTGCATACTCTTTGTATTTTCTATACTTTCCTTTTGCGTCATAAAAGCTTGAAGAAAGTTTAATTTCTAATTCGTATCCATTAGTCAGGCAAGTGTAAAAAGAAATATAATTTGCAATTTTTGATATTTCTATAAGCTTTTCAAGCGGAATTTCAAGTCCCTTGTATTTTCCGCTTTTACCTATACATTCTGCAAGAGAAATTTCAGTATCTTCACAGTTATCCAAACTGATTTTCATTTCACATTTTTTAAAGTTTTTGAAATTTTCATATACACTTTTGTCAGTATAATCATTTTCAAAAATTTCAATATCGAAAGTAAAAATCAATTCGCCGCTTTTGTATTTTAAATCACTTAATATCTGGTCGTGCAACACACCGTAAGGTATGTTTGCGTTTGATAATTCAAATTCAGTTTTCATACAGTTCTCCTTCATTATGCAAATATAAAAATAATAAATGTTTGTATAAATAAAATAATCACCCAAGAAGTCAGCAAATATTTGCTTGCGTTGTCAATTGTTTTTGAAAAACGGTTTGGCTTGCTCTTTTGCTTGTTGCCTTGCAATATAATAAGCGCTTGCGGTATCAAATATATAAGGCTTATTAAAAGATATTGCCCTATATATAACAGTATATCGTTAATTCCGCC
>CAVLCX010000249.1:0-2998 GCA_963661525.1 bacterium | reverse complement strand
GTCTTTTTCTTACCGACAATCGTTTTTTGAGTTAAAACATCGGGCATTTGCCGAACAAAATCATCATCTTTGATAATACCGTTCAAACTACCGTCCATAAAAAGCGGGATATTTTGCTTTGTAACGGCATTTGACACATTAGCAACCCAATTCCTAACCAAGTCCGTATCAATGGCTTTATAGCCTTTTTTGTAGCCAATTATCAACCAATTCATAAGCAAATCGGTTTGTTCCATTTCAAAATTGTTTGTTAATTCAACATTAACAAATGTATTGTGACGGTCGGAATAAAAATAAAGAGCACTGCCGTTATCAATAGTTGTGCCAAACCAAAAATTTGGGGCTTCGATTTTGCTCGGAAGGATTTTTTTATCGAACAGTTCCAAGTACCGCTTGCAGTTTCTTGTTAAAAACAAATAATTATGCTGAGGGTACTTTTTGCATTCTTCAAAAATTTCCTTTATCCATTCATCAGGTACCCAATCGCCAAACATATCCGCCATAGACCCTACAAAAATAATTCTGCTCTCATTTAATTTAGAAAGGTCATTAAGCCTATATTTGTGATAAGTACAATAAAAACCGAACGGTGTTGTTAAAGCTCGTCCATTTTGATTTATAAACGGTTTTTCAAGAATGAATAACGGTCTGTCGCTATCCGTTGAATATTTAATACACCTATCATCACTGATATGCAGTCTATAATCGGCGGCAAAATTATTAGCTACTTTTCGGGAGTTGCAAACCTCACAATCTGTATAACAACCCGTTATAGGGTTCCAACTGTAATTACACCAACCTATGTTTGATTTGCTCATTCTTCCACCTCCCAAAATTCAACAAAATAAATATATGGGGCATTGGGTTTTGCTCTTTCTCTTCCGATTCTTGCCGCATAGCCTGCTTTGACAAGTAATCTTGCAATTTCCAATCGGTCAGCCTCATTAAGCGAATTACTCTTAACGCTGTAAATTCTTTGCCTTTGTGCCATTATGAACACCTCCTATTGTTTATAAGCAAGTCGGCTTCAAGCACATCAGCAAGTAATTTTCCTTGATATGTACCTGCGGAAATTTTTGCTTTTTTAGTACGCAAATCGCCATACTCTTTTATACGGATTTTGTTACTTCTTTCGCCGAGTGCAATATCTTCATCAGACAGTTTTTTAGAAATGACTTTTTGCCATTTAACAAGAAAGTTTTTAATTTCCTTTATGTCTTTGCCCTGGGTGTTAAACTTTGTCCTCGTTTGTCGTACCGTTCCGTTTGGCTCAACCTCAAGCGTGTAAAACGGCTTATCCAAATTATCAGTCTTTCGCAAGAACAAAATGTAACTCTCCCTGTTCTGTATTCTTTCAAAATACCTGTCGGGTGTTCTTGCTACGCAATGGCTTAATTCGTTACTGTCATTCAGAATATCCTCGATTCGTGCAGGAGTAACAACTGAATACGGCTTATCAGAAAAACTATACTTGTCTGCCAATTCAGAGCAAATCTTATCAATGTTAGGATATTTAATACTGATTTCATTTGCTTCCTTGGCCACATCCGCATTACCTATAACCTCAACACATTCATTATGTTTATTTATTAGGTTTCTCGGCTTGTAATTGATTTCCTGCGAAACATTCAGTTTCATTCTTTTAGCCATTTCCAAATAGTCCTGCCAAGTGGTAATAATAAATTTTGCATTGTTATCGCCGTAGTTCTTCACATTCTTAAGTTGTTGTTTGATATATCTACAAATCTGAACTTCGCTCATACGGTCGGAAATAAACTTAATATCGTTAATGTCAACACCGTTTTCAATAAACCAACTAATTACATCATTAGGAATTATCTTGTTACGAGATTTTGCATATTGCAGCCACTTCAAAAATTTAGTACCGCCGTTTGCACTTCTTAATCGTTTTAAGAGTTGTTTGTCAATATTAAGCATTTTGCAAAGCTCTCCGTTAATGTAATTTTCATTGATTTTATTTTCATTGATTTTATTTTCGCTATAATATTGAAATTGATTTTCCACAAAATCTTCACATAAACGATACAAGCCGGCTTTTGCAATTCGCTCAATATATGGTGCTTTTATGTATGCCGACATATAAGCTTCACAGTCGATTTTCACCATATTTTTAATCATTTCCGGCAAGCCTGTTCTTTCAAGCTGTGAAATAGACTTGATTGTTTTTCCGTAAACCCTACCGAACTCAAACCTACAATAATAACTGAGATTTCCTCCGAGTATCCATCTTGTTTCCTTTTGCTTGAAAAGACCCATATAATAAGTGCGGTAAAAATTAAGATTGTCAAAAATACATCTTCTTATTTCATAGAAATGATATAAAGGAGTTTCTGATTGGTTCTTTGCATATTCAAGGCGTACTTGAAATTCTCTTATAACAAAGCCTTTAACAGTTTTCTGCATAAGATATACCACCTCTGTTTCCGAAGTAAATCGCTGTGGTAATTTTCCTATACTTCTGTAAGTAACCGGCTGTTTACAAACAGAGAAGTTACAGGTCTTTCCGTTGGTTGCATTTTTTATAGGTACAGTCTTTCCACACCGGGTACAGTAGCCGTATTTGGCACCTTTGCGACTGTAATTGTAAAAAATATAATGATTGGTAATTCCGACCCTTTGCACCCATTTATTCCAATCCTTTGGTAATGCAGGTATAACCTCCATATCCTTATCCCAAGGAGCCACAATTTTTTGGTGTTTCTTTTCCAACTGTTTAGAACGAACACGCAACTGAAACTTGTGTATAGCATTAAGGTCGCAGGAATCTGCATTCAAGTGCTTTTTAATACTTTTTTTAGTTTCTCTGCTGATGTAACAGTTTTCGTTAAAAATAGTGTAGCTGGATATATTAGGAAATGATAAATTTACAAGCATTGCATTACTCCATTTCTTTTTGGCGTAATCGTATGTAATAAAATCATCATTTGCGAAATCCAAATAAATATCATACAAAGGCTCTTTGCTCCCAAATCTTATA
>CAVLCX010000248.1:0-2999 GCA_963661525.1 bacterium | reverse complement strand
ACGGTATTGAGGATGAACTTAAGGCGCAGGGTATGACTCTTCGTATGAGGTATTCACCCGGTTATTTTGACCTTGATATAAAAGAAAACAAAAAGTTTTTTGAACTTATGGATATAACAAAGCGTATAGGATTAACTCTTACGGATACTTATCAAATGGTTCCGTCTAAATCCGTTACTGCTTTTATAGGTATTGAAAATGATTAAATTTTTTGATGGCGGTATGGGCAGTATGCTCAACCTTGCGGCAGGCGAATTGCCTGAAAAACTTAATATAAGTGAACCGGAAAGGGTTTTTGCGGTGCATGATGCTTATGCAAAAGCAGGTGCGCAGTTTATTACTGCAAACACCTTTGGTGCAAATTCACTTAAATATGATAATGTTGATGAACTTGTAAAAGCCGGTGTTGCGCTTGCAAAAAAAACAGGCAAAAAAGTTGCGCTTGATTTAGGGCCGACGGGTAAACTTTTAAAACCTATGGGTGACCTTGAATTTGAAAAGGCTGTTGAACTTTTCAGCGAAGTTGTAAGAGCAGGTAAAGACGGCTCTGATGTTGCAATTATTGAAACTATGAGCGATATGTATGAACTCAAAGCAGCGGTACTTGCAGTTAAGGAAAATTCTGATTTGCCGGTTATTACATCTATGATTTTTGATGAATCAGGCAGGCTTCTTACAGGCGGCGATGTTAAAAGTGCAGTTGCAATGCTTGAAGGTTTAAGGGTAGACGCAATCGGCTTTAACTGTGGTTTAGGACCAAAGCAGATGATACCGCTTGTTAAAGAACTTCGTGAGTGTACATCACTTCCTATTATAGTTATGCCGAATGCAGGGCTTCCGGAATCTGTTGACGGAAAGACGGTATATAATGTATCACCTGATGAATTTGCAAATGATATGAAAGAAATTTCAGAAATCGGTGTTTCTATTTTAGGCGGATGCTGCGGTACTACACCGGCGCATATTAAAAGAATGATTGAACTTTGCAAGGATATTGACGATAATATTCCCGAAAAGAAAAATGATACGGTTATTTGCTCATATTCAACTTCAGTTACAATCGGGCAAAAGCCTATTGTAATAGGTGAAAGAATTAACCCTACCGGTAAAAAACTTTTTAAAGAAGCGCTTAGAAATAATAATATTGATTATATAATTAAAGAGGGTATTGCACAGCAGGAAAAGGGTGCGCATATACTTGATGTTAATGTAGGTTTGCCTGAAATTGACGAGGTACAAATGCTTCAAGACGCAGTGTTTAATCTTCAAAGTGTGCTTCCTCTTCCGCTTCAGCTTGATTCAAGTAATACCCAAGCACTTGAAAAAGCTATGCGTATGTATAACGGCAAGGCTATGATTAACTCTGTTAACGGTAAGCAATCATCTATGAATGAAGTTTTTCCGCTTGTTCAAAAATACGGCGGTGTCGTTGTTTGCCTTTGCCTTGATGAAAACGGTATCCCTGAAACTGCCGAGGGCAGAATTGCTATCGCTGAAAAAATAATTAAAACAGCCGAAAGCTACGGTATTGATAAAAAAGACCTTGTGGTTGACGCCCTTGTTATGACAATATCAACTAATAAGGATAATGCCAAGGAAACACTTAAAGCTGTTGAATATATCAGGCATGAACTTGGTGTAGGTACTGTTTTGGGTGTGTCAAATATCAGCTTCGGTTTGCCTAAGCGTGAAGCTATTAACACCGCTTTCTTTACACTTGCGCTTAAGGCAGGATTATCGGCAGGTATTATAAACCCGCTTAGTGAAAGTATGATGAATGCTTATTATTCATATAATGCACTTGAAGGTTTTGATGATAATTGCACCGAATATATTGAGTCTGTTACTCAATCGGCAAATAATAATGCCTCATCAGGTGTGACAGACCTTAAAACCGCTATTATTAAAGGAATGAAAGAAGACGCCGGTGCCTGCGCTAAAGACCTTTTAAAAGATTCTCCGGCACTTGATGTCATAAATAATTATATAATTCCGGCACTTGATGTTGTGGGTGACGGCTTTGAAAAAAACAAAATCTTTTTACCGCAGCTTCTTATGAGTGCCGATTCTGCAAAATCTGCATTTGATGTTATTAAAGAACATCTTATTCTTTCCGGCCGGGAAAAGAAAAGCGAACATAAGGTTGTAATCGCCACTGTTGAGGGTGATATTCACGATATTGGTAAAAATATTGTTAAAGTTCTTATGTCAAATTACGGATTTGATATTATAGATTTAGGAAAAGATGTGAAGTGCGAAAGAGTGCTTGAAGAAGTGCAAAAGCAAAATGTTAAGCTTGTCGGCCTTTCAGCACTTATGACTACCACTGTTCCTAATATGGAAAAAACCATTAAACTTATTCACGATAATACCGACGCTAAAGTATTTGTAGGCGGTGCAGTTCTTACTAAATCATATTCCCAAATGATAAATGCCGATTGGTACGCTAAAGACGCTATGGAAAGCGTCAGAATAGCTAAAGAGTTTTTCGGAGGTGAGGCATAATGATGGTTTCAACCAAGGGTAGATACGCCCTTAGAATTATGGTTGACCTTGCCGAAAATCAAGAGGGCGGCCCTGTGTCGCTTAAAGATATTGCCGAGCGTGAAAATATCGGAATTAAGTATCTTGAAATTATTGTATCTTCGCTGAATAAAAACGGACTTTTAAAAAGTGTTCGCGGTAAGAACGGCGGATATATGCTTAATCGTGAGCCGGCAGATTATACAATTTCTTCAATTTTGAATGCTGCCGAGGGTAGCCTTGCTCCCGTTGCTTGCGTTAGCGACGGTGACTGCAAAAACGCGCCAAGCTGCAAAACTTATGTTCTGTGGAAAGAACTTGATGATGTGATTGAAGATTTTCTTTCATCTAAAACATTGGCTGATATATTGTAATGGCGTTATGTAACTTGTTGTAAAAATTAAAATATCTATAATTAAGAATAAAGTTGAGTTATATAACATTATCAAACGGGCGATTGATAATCGCCCCTACGA
>CAVLCX010000247.1:0-3034 GCA_963661525.1 bacterium | reverse complement strand
GCTTATGATGCGCTGCTCAATGCTTATTACCGATTATTCAAGCGTTTGCTGGGATGTTTATTATATGGATAAGCCTGTTCTTTTCTATCAGTTTGACTATGATATGTATAATCAGGCACACGGTTCATATATCAATATGGAAACAGACCTTTTCGGTAACCGCTCAACTACTGAAGATGCACTTTTAAACGATGTTGAATATTTTGCAAATAACGGTTTTGCTGAAAATGAAAAAGACCGCATTGCCGCACCGAAGTATTTTGAGTATAGGGATAATAACAATTCAAAGCGAATATATGATTTCTTGAAAAACAATAACTATTAAAAAAGCAAAGCACCGTTCCGATTTCGGAACGGTGCTTTGCTTTTTTGCTTGCTTATATTTGTGCTGTGAAAAACATTCTCGGCATTTTAAGTATTATTTTACCGTTTTGCTGAATTTTGAATTCCTTTTCAATTTCACCAAGCAAGTCTGATATAAATTCGTTTTTATCTTCTTCATTTGTAAAGGTATCTAAATAAGGGCGCAGTCCGCTGCCTTTGTACCAATCAATTATACCCATATGTGATGAAACGGTGTGATAATATGTAGTTTGCCATATGTCAAAATCAAAGCCGAGTTCATTTAAAAGGTCATAATATTCTTCCGGTAAAAGATTGTGAAAGTTTTTGATTGATTTTAAATCATTCCATTTTTCATCAACAAGGCGGTTGAGTATTTTATAAAACGGTGCGTTTTGAATATAAGGAATTTGAACTGCCAGCACACCCGATTTATTTAATTTTTTTTTGCACGCACTTAAAAGTTTCTTTTGCTGCGGTATCCAGTGAATGCAGGCATTTGAAAAAATTAAATCAAATTTTCCGTCAATTTCATTTAAACCCTGCGGTAAAAAGCACTTTTCAAACTTAATATCCGGATTTTGTGCTTTTGCCTTTTCAAGCATATTTTCAGATGCGTCAACTCCGATTATTTCGCTGTTTTTTAAATTGCTTTTCAGCGCATTTGTACTGTTGCCCGGTCCGCAGCCAAGGTCAAGAATACGGTTAAAATCTCTGCCGCAAATTCTTGAAATCAAATCTTTTGACGGTTGTGTTCTTTCTTTTTCAAATTTCATATATTGATTGCTGTTCCAATCAGACATAGTAACACTTCCTTGCTTTATTTATTTTTTTATTTTACCTACTCTTAAAGCTCTGAGTGAATTTGCTATTGCTATCAGGCAAACACCCACATCGCCGAACACTGCAAGCCACATTGCATTTTCGTTAAATATTCCTATTGCACAGCCTATGATTATTAAAAGCTTTACGGTGATTGCGAAAATAATATTTTCGTGTACTATGCGAATAGTCTTTTTCGCAACCTTTTTGCCGATTGCAAGTTTTGAGAGTGAATCGCCCATAATAACCATATCCGAAGCTTCAACCGCAATATCCGAGCCGGCGCCACCCATTGCAACGCCTACATCGGCTTGCGATAATACCGGTGCGTCATTTATTCCGTCACCGGTGTAAACAACCGTACTGCCACTTTTTTGAAGCTCGCTTACTATGTTTGCTTTTTCATCAGGCATCAGGCGTGAGTATACCGTTTCAATTCCGGCTTTGCTTGCAATATCTTTTGCAATTTCCTCTTTATCGCCCGTCATCATAACGGTTTTTGCAATGCCGAGTTTTTTAAGTGCTTTGAGTGCGTCTTTGCTGTCTTGCTTAATTATATCGGCAAATACGATGTCGCCCATAAATCCGCTTTCACTGCAACAATATATTGCTGTGCCTATTACACTTGTTTCTTTGAAATCATTGCAATGCTCTTTCATCAGCTTTTCATTGCCAACATAGTATTTAACTCCGTCAACAATAGCTGAAACACCAAGTCCTGCATATGTTTTGGAATCTTTTACTTCGCATTCGTCTGCATAATGCCCAAATGCAACATTGATACTTTTTGCAATAGGGTGGTTTGAATATCTTTCACACGCGGCAATGATTTTTAAAAGCTCTCTGTGCTGATTGTCTTTGCAATGGCAATGATTATGCTCGCAGGTTACAAATTCAAATTTACCGTTTGTAAGTGTACCTGTTTTGTCAAACACACCTGTATCCGCTTTTGCAAGCGCTTCAAGGTAATTGCCTCCTTTAACGAGTATTCCCTCTCTTGAGCAAGCACCTATGCCTGCAAAAAAGCTGAGCGGTATGGAAATTACAAGGGCGCACGGGCAGGATACTACAAGTGCCGAAAGCCCGCGGTATAACCATTCGTGCCATTGCCCGTTAAAGAAAAGCGGAGGCACTACCATAATAAGTACAGCAATTAAGCATACAATAGGAGTATAAATTCTTGCAAATCTTGTAATGAATTTTTGGGCGTGGCTTTTTTTATCTTGTGATTTTTCAAGCATATCAAGTATGCGTGATACGGTTGAATCCTTGTATTCTTTTTCAGCTTTTACTGTTACCGTACCGTCAAGGCTTACTGAACCTGCAAGTACATTATCGCCCACACCTTTGGTAACAGGAATTGTTTCACCCGTTAGTGATTTCATATCAAACTGCGATGTTCCGTCTGTAATTACACCGTCAATATCAAGCTTTTCGCCCGGGCGAATAATCATTAAATCACCGATTTTTACTTCCTCCGGTGAAACAGCTTTTTCTTTTTCTCCGTCTATGATATTAACAACTTCAACTTTTGCTTCAAGCATATTTTTTATTGATTTTCTGCTTTTATCAAGTGCAAGTCCCTGCAAAAATTCACCTATTGTGAATAAAAATACTACCATACAGCCTTCGCTGTATTCGCCTACTGCAAATGCACCTAACGACGCAATAGTCATAAGCAAATTTTCATTAAAAATATCTTTATGCATTACACCTTCAACAGCTTCTTTGATAATATCAAAGCCTACAATTAAATATGAAAGCATAAAGCATACTAAAAAGGAAAAATCAGGTAAATCAATTTTTCCTTTTTCTGCAATTTCGTTTAATATGTAACCGGCAATAAGGAAAAATCCGCCGCCGATTAGCT